>JAHEEQ010000113.1 GCA_024640585.1 Micrococcales bacterium | reverse complement strand
GGGCGATCTCTGTGTGCTCATCAGAACATGTGACCAAATCACGTGCTCCAGAAATTGAGCGAGCCCAGAACCGCTGAATCCGACGACGGGTAACCCTTGAAACTTCAGCGACCATATCGTTGTTGGCTGCATTCATGATTGTTTCGTGAAAGAGCTGATCGTATTTCATCCAACTGTCCCTGTCCCCCTTAGATGCGGCAGCAGACATCTTTTCAGCGGCATTGTTGAGAATTTGTGACGCTGATTTATCAATATTTTTAGCAGCTTTTTGGAACATATACGTGTCGCACAAAATTAATAGATCCATTGCTTCATCGACATCTTTTTTCGTCAGCATGGCGACTATAAATCTGCCGCCTTCTCCGCGTTTTAAAAGGCCTTCATTTTCAAGTCTTTTTAGCGCCTCGCGCACTGGCGTGCGACTAACCCCTAATTCTGCTGCTAATTTATTTTCTGAAATCTGCGAGTTTGTTGGAATTCGAAAAGAGGTTATGGCAGCGATCAGCCACTCGTAAGCGTCATCGCCAAGCGAATCAGATGACTTAGTATCAAGTCTGTCTGAGTTTTTGTTCGCTGCCATTTGAACCTCTCTCAAAAACTTTTGTGTCAAACTCTATTAATGAATTCCCGGTTCTTAACATTAACAGGGACCTTCATTAATTCCAGGACGCCCTTAGATACATGGGAGCTGTATCGGTGGAACGCTTCTTCACCCTTAGCCTTTGTGGCCCTCATTGGGTTTCCAATGATTCCATTATCCACGAATTCATGGTGATCCATAGGGAATTGGAAGTATTGATAGCCCTCAAATTCAACATCAGGCATTCCATCATCCTTCGAGAAGGATTTAGGTAGGAATTCTGGTGTGTGAGCACGCGTATCTACAGCGCGTTCCATTCGAACCAGGTTGTCATTCCAAGCCATATCTTGAGATGTTTCAAGCTCACTTGAGTGCCAACCAGGGGTCTCCTCAGGTGGGTTCTCCATTAATCCCGCCAAGATGCCTGTGTAGCGCTCCATATATGGCTTCACAAAACCGATTAATGCATTGGTTTCATACCGAAGCTTTCGTAGGACTGGATCGACAACCTTAATATTTGAGCCATGGCCGTTAACAAAAATTACTCGATTGAAACCATGGTGAATCAATGAGCGAGCAACGTCATACATCAAATTATTAAGGGTCTCGGCACGTACAGTTATTGTTCCGCGACCTTGACCTGCACCATACATATGTTGTGGTGAATAACCTGTCCAAATAGGCGGAGTATGCAAAACGCCAATCTGTTCTGAAACGCGAGCCGATACTTCAACCGCTGTGATTGTGTCGGTATACAACGGAAGGTGTGGACCATGCTGTTCAGTGCTCGCCATAGGGACGAGAATGACATCCTTTTGAGAAAGATACTCATTTATGTCTACATATGACAGATCACCAATATTCCATGAACGAAATTTATTCCGAAACTCCTCATCTCCAGTAGTGATGTGTGGAACTTTTCGTGGGGGCGTGATGTAACTTGTCATTCTTCTCCTCTAGCCTTCTCGTTATTTGGTAACTATCGACAGAAATTGATGTGCAACTGCAACGCCAAACTCCTTGGAGTTAGCGTGCAAAGATAATTTTTCAACTTGAATTGATGGATCAAGATTTTTTCGTAACTCATCTTCAAAAAAGGAATCCGCTTCACGATCCCAAAAAACTCCGCCTGGAACGTTCGGAATGGAAAAACCTTCTCCCGGAATTACAACACGAATTGGACCTGTCGAAGTATTTGCGCATTCTGCAAAGTAGGCTCCGATCTTTCCCATTTCCTCTTTTGTGCATTTGGCAAGTGCGAACTCGGGGTTGTGATCATAAATTGGTCGTTTTTTAAACTCTTCTGTAATTGATGTTGTGTGGTGTACTGAAAAATCCACACAGGCTGGGACGAGAATTTGCGGAATTCCTAGTGGTCCTACCCGCTTCATTCTGCGCTCTCCACCGTAGTGAATTCCACCTACAAGAGTTCCTACTATCTCCGATGGCGTGAAATCTATGACTCCAACAAATTGTCCTGCTTCGGCTAGCTCCTCCATGGCTGGTCCACCAACACCATTTGCATGGAATGTGACAACTTCGTACCCATTTTTTTCAAGCTCTGATTGCAAGGCCATCACCGCTGTTGTTGTATTTCCCAACATAGTGACAGCCACATACTTGCTTCCGGCCGGAGGAATAGTTAATTCATGGCCGTTTGCAACGAGTCCGGACATAGCCGCAATCGCATTGTCATAAATTGTTTTTGAAATATGGTTCAAACCCAAAATATCTATCACGGTGTGCATAACAAGCATGTCACTTGTTCCAACTAATGGGCCAAATTCATGACGCCCAGATGCAATGGGAGAAAGGACAATCTTTGGAACTCCAATTGGCAACTGCATTAATGCGCCAGCTGACATTACGGAACCCTCGGCGCCACCAATACCAATAGCGCCGAGGACTGTACCCCGTTCAGATAACTCTTTGACTTTATTAACCACAAAGGTTCTCATTCGATCTACCGCACGGCCACGAGTTCCAGAGTTTTGTAGCTCATGAAGAGTCATGCCACCAAATATGGCCAAATCTTCATGAGTTATATCTGGAGTAATTCCTAGCGGTTCACCCAAAATTCCAGTGTCAATCACCGTAGTGTCGATACCGAGTCTATTGAGACCATCACGAATATAAGCGGCCTCTGGCCCCTTTGTATCGCAGGTCGCAATAATGAGAACTGTTTTATTCACAACTTTTATTTGATTTCAGATTAAATCAATGGAAGTAGTGTCTTTGCGTTCTCTTCAACCAGCCAGTCGTAGAAGGATTCTGTGAGAATACTTGAACCATGGTCGATGATGAACTTAAGCTGCTCTGGGCTAATATCAACATTATCGAAATTAGTTTCCAATGCATTCTTATAGTGATTTGCAGGTGTGCGATCGATTGGTGCTACGAATTCAGCGGTCAGGGCGCCGTCGTATCCAATGCTTTGCAGCGTTGAAATCACTTTCTTCCAGTCGTAGTCGCCGTGGCCAGCTGGCATACGGTTATTTTCTGCAACATGGAAATCTGTTAGGCGTCCCTTTGTGCTTCGGATAGCCTCGTAGAGATCAGCTTCTTCAATATTGATATGGAAGGCGTCTAGACAAACACCGCAGTTTGGACCAGTTGCTTCCGCAAGGGCCATTGCCTGTTCTGCGCGATTAAGGAAGTACGTCTCGAAGCGATTGAGCGGTTCAATGGCAAGACGAACGCCTGCCTTCTCTGAATGCTCGTAAATCTCTTTCATGCTCTCGACTGCCCATTTCCACTCTTCATCAGGTGTGGCATCAGGAGTAATTTTTCCTACAGTCGCTGGAACGATAGTCATTTCATAACCATCAAGTTCTTTAACCATTGTGATGCAGTCCTTTGTGTATTGGACAGAGTCTGCACGCTTCTTTGGATCAGCTGCAACAAGGTTGCGCTCACCTAGCATCAGTGTTACTGAACCCCAGCACTTGAGACCATAGTCATCAAGTAGTTGTTTAGTGTCTTTACTTCCGTTGAGCCCGAACTGTTCTGGCTCGCCACTAATTTCGATGCTCTTATAACCGTACTTCGCAAGACGTGCGACAGTTACCTTGAGTGGCTCTGCGCGCATCCAGTTGTGCATTGATAGATGCATGATTCTCCTTTCAAAAAGAATCTGAGGGGTTACTAACGACGCCCGTTCTTCGGTGGTCCAAATCCAAGTTTTCCTGGATTAAGGATTCCATCCGGATCCCATGCGTCCTTTACTCCTAGGAGTAAATCAAAAGCGGCGCCATGCTGTGCTCGCATGAAGCGCCCTAACTTAAGTCCAACACCGTGATGCTCATTGAGTGAGCCACCATTGTCCAGACTTGCCTTAATGGCAGCATCCCAAACTCGATCGTGAAGAGCAATAGCCTCAAGTGGATCTTCTGGGCCATTGTCTATGTAGAAACGGTCGTAAATCATTCCGCCCCAAGGAAACCAGTGTGAAAAGTGAGCTGTGTAGCGCGCTTTGTATTCAGCAAAACCCTCTTCTATTGCCTTTTTCTTAGCCCAATAGATTGTTTCTAAATCTTCAAAGCGGGCGCATGTGTCCGTGGTACCAAAGATTTGTGGAGGTGCTGGAATATTTCCATGCTTAAACGGTTCATACTTTCCGTCCCACCACATTTTTCCTATTTCAGGTCCGTAAGATTTTCCACCTACAGCTTCACAAAGTTTTGCGATCTCAGAGCTTTCAAGAGCAGTTAGCATCTTTGTTCCGTCACACATAATTACTAAGAGAACACCTTCTACTCCTAAATTAAGCCAAGAAGAAAGTTTGGCGCTATCTGCCTCATCGTATAAACGAATAACTGCAGGACGCCAACGATCTGTCATGATGCGACGGGCAGCTTCGATTCCTTCTGAAATATTTTTAAATCCATATGAAAGAAACTCCATAGACTCTGGAATTCTTTCAATTCGCATTGTTGCCTTTGTAATAATTCCAAGAGTTCCTTCGGAGCCAACAATTGCCTGAATAATGCCAGGACCTGATGCATGGCTTGGAACTTTCATTGTTTCAATTAATTTTCCGGGTGGGACCGCTGCTTCTAGCTGCAAAACTAGATCTTCAGCTTTTCCATACTTGGTTGAAACCACACCCGAGCCACGAGCGGCAAGGTATCCGCCCAATGTTGCGCCAAAGTGAAAGGAGCCCGGGTAATGAGGCATCGTCAAACCCTTTGCATTCAAAATCTTTTCTAACTCAGGACCTTCGATTCCAGCTTCAGCTGTAACAACCATTGATTTTTCATCGATATGAATGACCTTATTCAATCGACGAAGATCCATCGCAATTCCCCCATAGATTGCAAAGGTTCCACCTTGTGTTCCCGAGCCACCACCACGAGGGATTACTGGAATTTTATATTCGCAAGCAATTCGAAGTACTTCAGCGACCTCTTCTGGAGTTCCAGGACGGACATAGAGGTCGGCTGTTGGCACAGGCAAGGACTTGTACTTGAGATATTGAGAAATCCAAGACCAATCAGCGGATTGTTCGTGAAGCAGATCTTCATCGGTATTAACATTTTCCGGTCCTACAACTGAGGCAATTTCCCGCTGTACCTGTGCGATTAGGTACTGGTCGCGAATACTGCTTTGGTCTAACTCCCGCTTTTGGTACACCCGATCCCCCTTGATTTACTCTGCTTCGTATCCCGTCCTGTATACAAGTAGGGATATTAGGCCCCTGAGAAGTCGGCGTCAAGGGCATGTCCCAAGTATTTTTATAAGGGTTAAGCGTGGCTCGATGAGGCCTATGTGGTCCTATTACGCCTGACCTTTTTCGATAAAACGGTGCACGACAACTCCAGCTAATAAACCCCAAAATGGAGAGCCTACTCCCCAGGCCGAAACTCCAGAGATCGTCACTAAAAAGGTCACGATTGCTGAATCTCTAAACTCTTGCTTGAGTAAAGATTCTGTCAGCGAAGAAGTAATGACAGGTAGCAGTGCAAGACCCGCAAGGATTGAAGTTAATTCGATCGGAAATGCACCATAGAGTGATGAAAAAATTCCGGCAAAGAGTGCTGCCACGCAATAAGCGACACCGGAAACCACGCCAGCGAAATAACGAGTTTTAGGATCAGGATCGCTATCAGGAGAAATTGCAATAGTAGCCGTCATCGCCGATAAGTTAACTCCAGCACCACCAAACCCGGCTCCAAGTAAAGAAAATATTCCACCTAGATAAACAATTTGATTAGTTGGTGCCTTGTAATTTACAGCTTTAAGTAATGCCAAACCTGGTGCGTTCTGGGTCGTCATGACCATCAAAAAGATTGGAATCGTTAACGTAAAAATGGTTCCTATTGAAAAAGTTGGCGACGTCCAAACTGGTTGCACAACTTCAAATGCGATTTTAGGTAATTCAACTTTAGACTGAATGATGACGGCTAAAAGTCCAATTGCAAAGGATGCCAATAAGGGTGCTTTCCATTTGCGTTTTCTTCCTAAATAAAACACCAAAAGCATTAAAAGCCCGAGTGCGGGATTAACTCTTGATGATGTAAATATTCTTATACCAAAGTTCAATAAGACACCTGCAAGCATGGCCATGATTATTGAGTGTGGAATCGATTTCATAATAGATTCAAAAAATCCTAAGAATCCAACAATTATTAGAAGTAAAGATGCGCCAATATATGCACCAATTACCTCAGAAAATGGGTGATCTACAAGCCCTGTAACTAGCAGCGCGGTAGTTGTTGACGCCCAAGAACCGATAATTGGAATTCCAAATCGTAAGGTTAGGGCTAATCCAAATAATCCAGAGCCCAGGAATACTGCAAAAAGCCATGAATTAGTTAGTTGTGGAGATAGTTGTGCTGCATTAGCTGCTTGGTACAAAATTGCAATCGGTCCAGTTGTTGAAACAAAAACAACTAGCAAGCCTGACAATAAGCCAGTCCAAGATGCAGCGATTGGCATTCTTCGCACATTATGCAGAAAAGCTTTTA
>JAHEEQ010000108.1 GCA_024640585.1 Micrococcales bacterium | reverse complement strand
TGGTATAGCTCAGTTGGTTAGAGCGCAGCATTCATAATGCTGATGTCGCAGGTTCAAATCCCGCTACCACCACCAAAATAAAAACCCACAGTCTTTTGGCTGTGGGTTTTTTCTTTATTCCGTCGCTTTTGGCTTGAAGTTGACAAGTCCCATGTTGTCTACAGATTCACACAGTCTGAGACAGGAAACGACAATTTTCAGCCTGTTTTATTTAATGGCAAGTTGTCATTTGAAAGGACATTCTGTGGACGAGTGATGGATGACTAGGTGCCTGACTTCTAAGCTGTTCCCTCAGATAAATTTGCGTACCTAAGTGTTCAACTAGTATTCTGAACACATGCGTGATTTCAGAGAGTTTGAAGCAGCCAACGAAGACGAATTCAAGTACCAACGCCATCACACGAGCAGTATCCCTGAGTCAGTCACCCCAATACAAAACTACCCAAGCAAGCTACGCATCTATCTGACGAATGCGAGTCCGTTTTGGCAAGTCAAGTGCTTCTTCAAAAACAAGACCTACACAAAGAGTCTCAGAACGACCAATCGCTCAGTCGCAAAGAACGCAGCGAAAGAGTTCTTTCATCACACAGTCGCTGAGATTTACGGTTCGTCACTGACTGAATTGACGCCCAAGCGAGTCAACAAAGAACTGTTGTTCAGAGACTATGTTGAGCCCACACTCGCTGTTGAACGAGCGAGAGTCAGTCGTGGGGAGTTCTCAAAAGCAAGTCTCAAGACGCTTGAGAACAGACTCTACAAAACGATTGTTCCCTTCTTCAAAGACAGAAGCATCAAAGATGTTGGGTACTCAGACATTTCTAGATTCGTTCAGTTGTTGAGCAATGAGCATCAGTCCAACATCACGATTCATCAGTACCTAGTCTGTGTTCGCAAAGTCTTGAATCATGCGTATGAGACAGATGTGATTCAGCAAATCCCCAAGTTCCCAAGCATCAAGATGCCTAGTGTGTCTCGTGGGAGCTTTTCATTGAGTGAATACAAGTCGCTTGTGAAGACTGCGAAACACTTGATTGGCACACGCAGCAAGAAAGTCACGAGTAATCAACGAAAGCGGGGTAAAGACTCAGAGCCGTATATGTTTGTTTCAGATGAACTTCAGTGGTTGATTCGTTTTATGGTTAACTCGTTTGTGAGACCAAGTGACATCAAGAATCTTCAGCATCAGCATGTAACGGTTGTTCGTGGAAAGCAGACATATCTCAGACTCAACTTGCCTGAGTCAAAAAAGCATGACAAACCCATCGTCACGCTTCAGTCAGCTGTGTTCGTCTATGAACAGTTGAGAGCGTATCAATCAGCGAAGGGTTTTGCAGAGCCAACTGACTACTTGTTCTTCCCTGAACTCAAAGACAGAAAGTTCGTGTTGATTTACTTTGGTTGGCAGTTCAAGTTTGTTCAGGAACAGGCGTGTATTGAAGCGAATGCGTCAAACGGCAAGAACAGAACTTTGTATTCGTTGCGTCACACATCAATCACATTCAGACTTTTGTATGGACGTTCAATTGACTTGCTCACATTAGCTCGTAACGCACGAACTTCAGTTGAGATGATTGAGAAGTTCTACTCGTCCAACTTGAGTAGTGAGATGAACATTGATTTGTTACAGGGGAGACGCTAGACAGCTTTTTTGTGGGTTTGCGTGTCTTGAGTCAAATCTGTAGGGAAAGTCGCTCAAAGTTGGATCTGATAGGTCTGAGGGGGTGACTGTCTCGTTGCGAGACGATGTTGTCCGTTTGAAGGACAACTCAAGCGTCTTGTTTCAGGACGCTTGACTCATTGTGACACTCATACGCGACGACTGAGATGTTGCTTGATGGTAATTTCTATTGTAATGATATGGGTATCATGAGGTGTAACACCGTTGCCGTTGCATATTTAATTGCAGTGGATCATGAATAACATTTAAGGCAAACAAGATGGGACTAATTCGAGCAGCGATAGGCGCCATTGGTGGTTCGTTGGCAGATCAGTGGACAGACTTCTTAACAGTTCCAGTTGGCATTGAACAAACTGCTGCGCTGTTTCCTGCCGTCCCATCAGGGACCAATAATGGTCGTGGTTCAAACACAAAGGGATCTCATGCAATCCTGACTAACGGGTCCAAAATCATTGTCCCTGAGGGATATGGGTTGCTTATTTTTCAAGAAGGTGCGCTCATTGCTTTTGTTGATGTTCCAGGTGCTTACATTTGGGACTCCGACAATGTGGATTCACAGTCGATCTTTGCTGGGGATAAATGGACCACATCTTTGATAAGCCAATCTTGGGAGCGTTTTAAGTTTGGAGGTCGTCCTGGGGCGCAACAGCTTGCAATCTTTGTGAGTTTGAAAGAGCTTCCAAACAATAAATTTGGGACGCAATCACCAATTTATTGGGATGATGCATATTTGAATGCACAAGTAGGTGCGATAGCGCACGGGACTTACAGTGTGACCATAACTGACCCGATCTTGTTTGCGAAGCAGTTTGTTCCAGCAGCTTATTTGCAAGGTCAAAATGTATTCGACTTCGCAGACAGGACAAATTCGTCAGCAAGTCAGCTGTTCTCTGAAGTGGTCGGTTCGCTGGCGGCGGCGTTTAGTTCTTATACAAATGACTCGGATCGTGGCAAGCGCGTTACAAAGATACAGCAGGATTCAATAGGTTTTGCAAAATCTCTTTCTCAAGCTGTTGAAGATGCATACCAGTGGCGGGCTGCACGAGGATTAGAGATTACAAAAGTCGCTATTGTTGGAATTCGATACGACGATAGCACCACCGAACTTCTTAAAACAGTTCAGCGAGCGGATGCGCTCTCTGGCAGCCGCGGCAATGTGAATCTGCAAGCTTCAATTGCAGAAGCAATGCAATCGGCAGGGAAAGAAAGCGGCGCAAGCGGAATTATTGGATTGGGCGTTGCAAGTGGAGCAATCGGTGTATCTTCGCTAATGCAGCATGCGCCAACAAATGAGCCCCATCGATCAGAAGCGCCTGACCTCGTCAAAACATTAGAAGGATTGAAGCGGGCGCTTGATGCAGGGCTTATCAGCAAAGAAGATTTTGAGGCAGCAAAAGCCAAAGTTCTTGGGTTGTCTTAGTTGATTAGTTATTATTATGACAATGAAATCAGTAGAATGCAAGCGCTGTGGTAGTGAAGAACTAATCAAGGACGATGGGTATGTTATCTGTGCCTATTGTCAATCGCGGTTCATGCTGGAGATTGATGACCATCCCCGAAAGGGAACAGTAATTGATGTCCAGTCAGACATTCAAGCCTTGCTCAAAAAGTGCATCGAAGAACCAGCGAATCGGCGTCGGTACGCGAGTTTGATCCTTGACATTGACCCGTCCAACACGGACGCAATCAAATATTTAACTGGAGGTTAAAACATGAAAGTAGCAGAAGTAGCCAAGAAGTTCGGATTCAATGAAAACGTATTCGAAACATGGATGAAAAATTCAGGAGTTCAAGTCAAATTTGGATTTACAGGAAGCACTATCGATGACAGTTTGGACACAGATGATTTAGCCACTAAATTTAAACAGCACTTGGTGGTTGAAGGTGAACGACTTGCTCAAGAGCAAGAGCGACGCAAGAAAGAAAAAGAGGCAGCACAAGAAGCTGCTTTAGAGCAAGAAAAGGTTGCAGCGAAAGCTGCAGGTGAAAAGAAGCAGGCTATGGCTAGTATGCTGATTACCTCAGGATTTAACTTTGATGGATACACCATTGCGAAGTATTCAGGTTACATCTCTGGCGATAGTGCCGTGTCAATGGACCGCCCTCAACACGGCTGGCTTGGAGGCGTCAATAAGAATGTCGGAGAGGACTTACTAGCTGGTTTATCAACAATACGACGCAAAGCGTTAGAGGAACTGAAGGAAGCAGCATACGCCCTCGGTTGTAACGCTGTGATTGGCGTTGACTTTGATTACATAACATTGGATCCTGAAACTGCTACAAGCGCAGGAGGTACCTTGTATCTACCTTTCCTGTTTGCCGTCACTGCAAACGGTAATGCTGTTGTTATTGAAAAGAACTGATCAGACGCTGAAGCGTTTTTACTTGATTGACTTGCTCTGTGTTGTTGGGAAAGAAAAAGTCGCTCAAAGTTGGATCTGATAGGTCTTAGGGGGCAAGCGTCTTGTTACGAGACGCTCTTGTCCGTTTGAAGGACAACTTGAACCTCCATCGATGTCACGAAAAATTTGATCGTAGTAAGCTCTACCCAAAATAACAAACATTTGCGAAGACATCTATGTGGAAGCGTCCCCTCGTTACATATCGCCCAGCTAGTTCAGCTGGTAATTTGTACTATGTCAGGTTAAAAACAGAATCTGGGATTCTTTATAAATTAGGATTCACCTCGCTTGAGTCAGTTCATGCCCGCCTTTCTTTTGGAGGTTCGGGGCATGAGAAGTTAATTGATAAGGTTTTATTCTTCGAATATTTTGAAGATGCATTCGATATAGAAGATAAATTTCATAGCCTTTTTAAAAATAAGGCTGTCTTTAGCAAAAGATATCCCAAACCTTATGCACCACTTTTCAATAATGGACAGTCCGAGCTATACGCAGAAGACATCCTAATGCTTGACCCTGAGTATTCGCTTGAACAAGCAGCGGATGTGGTTCGAAAGTTGGAAATTTCTGATTACATCAACAAAGGTATGACAGAGGAAGCGGCTATCAGTAAGCTGAATCTAGAGAAGAATCTAGTTAAATGTTTGACGTTCGTCTTCTATCCAGTATTTTGGTTATTTATTGGTATAGGTTGGATGTGGGATAGATTTATTGCTGATAAAGATCAATTAGATAAAGAGCGAAAAGATCGCAGTGATTTTTCTAAAAAACATGAGCTTGAAAAATCGACTTTGATGAACCGCATAAAGAATTCTCAAGCGTTGAATGAATTAGAAGTAGAAAAATGGATAGAGCAAGATTCGGTGATCGCACAAGCTAAAGCGAGAGCTTTGGCTGGAATAAGGAAATAAGTGCGTGAGGTCAAGCTGATCGGGGAATGTCATTAGCTTTCTATAAATAGTTCTTGGCTTCTTCTTGCGAACGGAAATCGAGGCGCATAGGATTTCTATGTGCACCTAACTGATAAGATTTCTCTAATGGATCAGTCAACAATCAACTTCTACAAAGACAACGCAACGCAAGTGGCTGAGCGTTACGAGTCCGTCGTTAGTGATTTGTCCAAACACTTCTCTGATGCATTCAACACAGGGCGAAAGATCTTGGATGTTGGCTGTGGTTCTGGTCGTGATCTCGCTGTGCTTCATAAGTTGGGTTACGACACATATGGTGTTGATCCCACACCTCAGTTTGTAGAACTTGCCCAAGAGATTCACCCAGAACTAAAAGATCGAATCACTCAAGGGGCACTGCCTGACTTGCCTGTTCTGTTCGATGGTGAATTTGATGGTGTTCTCTGTTCGGCAGTGTTGATGCACATTGAAGTGGAGCAACTTCCTGCTGCTGCAATAGCAATTAAGACATGTCTCAGGGTAGGTGGACGACTCTTGTTCTCTGTCCCAAGCAAACGGTTAGATGTAGTCTCAGAAAACAGAGATCAAAACGGCAGACTGTTCATCCCCAATCAAGCTGATCGTTTGAAGTCAATCTTTGAGGAGCTTGGTTTCAAAACTATCTCAACATGGAATAACTCTGACAGCATGGGGCGTGATGCTGTGGCGTGGGAGTCAGTGTTGATGGAGCTTGAGACTCATTGAGTTCTATGGAGTCCATTCCATTCATCCCAGTCGCCCCTACAGTTGAAGACTGTTGGCGTGGTGTTGTTCTCTACGGACGAAACACTGCAAGCTACAAGTTTGCACTTGCCTCTGCATTGCTAGAGTTGAGTCCCAAGTCAGGTCAGTTGGTCAAGCTAGAAGACTTGGCACCAGTCTTTGCAAGACACATTGCACGGCATTTGACTGATGCCCCCAAGCAAATCACAACGAAAGATGGGAAGTTCATACAAGCTTGTATGTCTTTCAATCAAGATCGTGACTTGAACAAGTTAGTTGATGTCACTGTGGGACATGGATTCACCAATGTGATTGATGCATTTCACGTGGTTGGCGCATCCCCTGTTATGCACAAGTTCTTTCAAGATGAAAGGCGTGAAAACAGGGGGATTCGAATCACAGATGAGTTCTCAAGACTTGCAGAGGGAACTCAGTCGCTAAATCTGGTTCAAGAAGTTGAGGCTCGTTGGCGATTGGTTGAAACGGCTTGGAACTTGGGGATCTCAGCAAACCTCTTGAATGTTCAGCATGATCACGAAGTGGGTGAGATGTTCACCTTTGATCAGAGCATGAGACGCAAGAGTGTGACTAGCAGTCGCAATGCTTTGAATGGCTATCAAAAGGGCAGATGCTTTTATTGCTTTAGTGAGTTGACATTGCTTGGCGATGGCATGAATGTAGATGTTGATCATTTCTTTCCGCACAAGCTGAAGCAGCAAGATCGTGGCTTGGCGGTAGATGGTGTGTGGAACTTGGTCTTGTCCTGCCAGCAGTGCAATCGTGGTGTGAATGGAAAGTTCGACCGCATCCCATCT
>JAHEEQ010000045.1 GCA_024640585.1 Micrococcales bacterium | reverse complement strand
TTTTCTTGGAATGACTGTTCACTTTCGAACACGCTTTTTCGTCGTGACGCCGGCGCCTTTGCTGCTTATCTTGTAGACGCAGAAACTGGTGAAATGCATCCGAACCTTTCAGATGGCCAGCGCCAATATGACATTGAAACCGCAGTCTTAAATGTGACAGGCGAATTGTTGGATTTACAAGCTGGCGGAAAACTTCCTGAAGCAGTTGATCCGATTCCAGTTGGTCAAAGTTTGATGGCTCGATACGAACGTCTTTGGCAATTGTTATCTAAGCCATTATTGCTGGAGTTTGGAGATCGCGCACCACTCGACAATCACATTCGTCAATTGAATTTAATGGGCTTTGATGTTTCTGGTATTCAAATGACGTCTATCGATGCGGACCGTCAAGTGGTTAAAGTTGAAGCAAAAGTTGTAGATGCAGGTCACCACGCTCGACGTCTGATTCGATTGACTGGGTTGGACGTCGAAGAAAACCAGGCTCGGCGCTTGCTAAACGATTTGGATAGCTATCGCGCAACAAACGGTGCGGGCGAAGTCGAAGAGGTAATTGCACACCGCTGGGTCACAGAACAATTTGAAGCAGTGGTCACAGCGGTACCAACAGAACTTCGACAAAAACTTGAGCCTGCTGAGCTTTACCACGAAGTTCTTGAACACAGATGGTTCATGTCAGAACGCGAACAGAGATTTATTCCAATTGATGAAGTTATTACTTCATACATTCGCGAAGTACTTTCAAATAAACCTGATGAAGCCACTCTTTTCGGATCTTCCACTGGCCTCGATGACACAATGGAAATGGAAGCTATACACGACGAGCAATAAGGTTGGGTTATGGCTCACAAAATTGATTTCGTAAATGTTTCTACTAAAGGTTTAGATACTTCACCTGTAGTTGATGCTCTTGCTGGACTTCGGGCGAATGAGGCTCGCTATTTCAAAAATAAGTACGATCACGAATTCACAACTGAATCTGCCACAAAGTCAAAGAAGTTGATTACGTACGTGAACAAAATTTTGAAGGAGCGCGACATCGAAATCGCTTCGCCTATTTTGGAAGCTACGCAATTTGAAGTTGATGGCATCTTGTGGACTTACCTTTTTTACGAAAGCGGTTTATCTATTAACGTGCTTTACACAATTGACAATCCGAAAAAGCGTGCGGTTGGATTTAAACTTTCAGACGGAATGGAAATTCCGGTGGAGCTTGCTACCAAATTCAAGTTCGCTCGGCAAAAATCAAAATTAGCCGGCACCATTCGCGGAACATTTTTCGTTATTAAAGGTGAATATTCATGCTGAAACTTCAATGCATAACTGTTGATGCGCATAATCCAGAACTTCTGTCAGCTTTTTGGCACGGAATGTTAGGTGGAAAGCTAGACCACGATGGCGATGAGCAATACTGGCTGGAATTCGAAGCTGGAACACCGGACATTTTGTTTCTAAAAACTCCAGATGACAAAGTTTTTAAAAATCGTTTGCATTTCGATTTGCGTCCAAGCGATCAAGCAGCTGAAATTGAAAAAGCTGTATTGCTTGGTGCGACGCGCGTGAACATCGGTCAAAAAGGTGACGAATCCTGGAAAGTTATGGCCGACGTCGAGGGTAATGAATTCTGCATCCTTGCAGCCCGCCCTAATTAAGTCGCTGTCTATACTCGTCGGCGCTTAATTCATAGATTAATTCGAGACCATCTTCTTCATCAATTTGTTCACCTACAAGGTTGAAGTTCAAGTTTTTAATGATGTGCATTGACGGATCGTTTTCTGGTGAAACTGTGTAACGCAAAGTTTTGACATTTGGATTTTCCAAAATCATTTTCCACATGCCGTGCAGTAGTTCTTTACCAAAGCCGCGATTTTGGAATTCAGGCAAAATTCCAAAACCAATTTCAATCATTCCATTTTCGTCGGGTTGGTCGTGAAAACCAGCGGAGCCGATGATTATTTTCTTAGACTTTTCGATGGCCAAAATTAAGCCAATATCTGCGAATGTTGGATCAACTTTTATGCGCGGAATTCGATGGCGAAGTGGGCTCGGGCCATCAACCAAATGCTTGTAAGGATTTGTAAATCCTTCCCACTGCGGTTCGTGACCAGCTTCAAATGCTGCGTAATCAGCAAGAGATAGGGATTTGCAAATGAGTCTTTCGGTTTCAAAAACTGTCAATTACTGAACCTGCGCAATTGCATAAAGTGCGATACCAGCAGCAACTGAAGCGTTTAAAGATTCAGTATCGCTTGTCATTGGAATTGAAGCTATAACATCGCAGTTTTCAGCCACCAAACGCGATAGACCTTTACCTTCACTACCTATTACCAATAAGACTTTGGATTTGCCAAGATTACTTGCAGCTTGCGAGACACTTTGCTCACCGTCTGCATCTAGTCCAATCACGAAGTAACCGGCCTTTTTGAATCCTTCAATTGCGCGATTCAAGTTTGTTGCACGCGCCACTGGAACTCGAGCTGCAGCTCCGGCCGATGTCCGCCACGCAACCGCAGTCATACCAGTACTGCGACGCTCTGGGAGTACAACCGCACCTGCACCGAATGCCGCTGCCGATCGGACAACTGCGCCAAGATTTCTTGGATCGGTAACTCCATCGAGTGCCACAATCAGTTTGGATGTGCCGATTACATCTTCTACATCAGGGTATTTGTAAGGTTTAACAGTCAGCGCTAATCCCTGATGGAGTGCTACTCCTGCAATACGTTCAATCTGTAGTTTTCCAACTTCAAGAATTTTTAAGTCCTGCTCAGATGCCAAATCGAGGGCTTCGCGAACTCTTTCGTCATATTCAATACCGGTTGCAACATGCAGTGCAATTGCTGGAACTTTTGCCCGCAATGCCTCTACAACTGGATTACGTCCAACTACAACATCTAGTTGCGCTTTGGTCGCGCGACTTGAACGGACTGAGGTTGCACTTGCAGTTCCAGAAGTGCGAGTAGTTTTCTTCGCAGCTCCTTTGTACGCCTTATGTTGTTTGCGATCTTCTGCTTTAGGTGTTGGGCCACGGCCTTCTAGACCTTTGCGGCGTTGTCCACCTGAACCAACTGTGCTTCCTTTTTTAGAAGTCTTACGCATCGCACCTTTGCGTTGTGAATTGCCTGCCATTAGTTATCACTTTCCATGACCGACCAACGCGCGCCATTTGGGGTATCGTCAATTGAAATTCCGGCGTCTGCTAAGGAGTCGCGGATTTCATCTGCTTTTGCAAAATCTTTGTGTTCACGTGCTTGCTGGCGCATTTGCAATTGTGTACTTACTAACGCATCAACAATTTCTCTTAAAACTTTTGAATCATTTGAGTCTGAATTCCAATTTTTTGCCAAAGGATCAACGCCGAGTACATCTAACATCGCGCGCACCTGTAGCAAAGTTTTTGATAGTGCTTGTAGATCTGACTTAGCACCTTTTTGGAGCTCTTTATTTCCCTCTGTAACTATTTCATGCACAACTGCAAGGGCTGCGGGAACGCCTAGGTCATCATTCATTGCTGCACTGAATCCGGCATCAATTACGACTTCTGCAATAGATTCTTCGCCAACAATTTCACTTGCCCGTTTTACAAAACCCTCGATGCGACGGAAAGCTGCGCCTGATTCTTGGAGAGCCTCATCTGAAAATTCCAAATTGCTGCGATAGTGCGCACTAACTAAATACCAGCGAAGTTCTATTGCACGAATACGTTGAAGCACGTCGAAAACAACAAGTGAATTTCCGAGTGATTTACTCATCTTTTCACCCGAAGTTGTCACCCAAGCATTGTGTAGCCAATAGTTTGCAAACTTTTGTCCAGCCGCTTTTGATTGCGCAATCTCATTTTCGTGATGTGGAAAAACTAGATCTAGTCCACCACCATGAATGTCAAAGTTGTCACCTAGATACATGGCAGCCATTGCTGAACATTCGAGGTGCCAACCTGGTCGTCCAGCTCCCCAAGGTGTTGGCCAAGCAGGTTCGCCAGCTTTTGAGCCCTTCCAAAGCGCAAAGTCGCGTATATCTTTTTTACTTGATGCATGCTCAGAATCTGTTGCAGCCAACATGTCATCCGGTTTTTGATTTGAAAGTGTGCCGTATTGTTCGAAAGAACGCACATCGAAGTAAACATCACCATTTGAAGGATATGCATGTCCACGTTTGATTAACTCTTCCATCAACTCAATCATTTGAGTCACATGTCCAGTTGCTCGTGGTTCAATTGTTGGTGGAATGCAACCAAGCAATGAATATGCCTCTTGAAAAGCACGTTCGTAATGTTGCGCTACTGCCCACCAAGGACGCTCTTCGTGAATAGCTTTATGCAAAATCTTGTCATCAATGTCAGTAACATTTCGGCAAAGCGTTACTTTGTAATTTTGTTTTACCAACCAACGAGTTAATACATCGAAAACTAAACCGGAACGTAAATGTCCAACGTGCGGATTACTTTGCACAGTTGCACCGCACAAATACATCGAGACTTCGCCAGGCTTAATTGGTGTGAAAGGTCGAAGTGATCTTGAAGAAGTGTCGTAGAGGTGCAAACTCATACTTACGCACCTCTCTTTTCAACTAATGCTGTTGCAATTGCAGCAATGCCTTCGCCACGGCCTGTTAATCCAAGCCCATCAGTAGTTGTGCCTGAGATGGAAACTGGCACTTCCAAAATTTTAGAAATTGCATCTTGCATTTCAGTTCGACGTGCAGAAATCTTTGGTTTGTTTCCAATCACATTGACCGAAACATTTACTGGAACAAAACCAGCGTCACTAATAATTTGCACTGCCGCTTTCAGGAAAGTTTCACCTGAGGCATTTAGAAACTCTGGTCGCTCGGTTCCGAAATTTGAGCCCATGTCGCCCGTGCCGGTTGCGCTAAATAGCGAATCGCAGATTGCGTGCGCAACAACATCGCCATCCGAGTGTCCTGCCAAACCAACTTCACCCGGCCATTCGATAAGCCCAAGCCAAAGCGGGCTTTGGGCATCAAATGCGTGCACATCTGTGCCGATGCCAGTTCGAATTTGTGAGCGATTTTGCATGGCGTAAGGGTAACCGCCTTACGCGAAGCCTTTTTCCGCTTTAACCTTCAGGATCAGCGAGAATTTCTTGCAATTCTGCTGCCAAAGTATCTGGGTTTTCGCCTTCGATGACCACGCGAACGGTTTGACCGCTCTTGATCCCAAGTGCAAGTACACTCAAAATACTTTTGGCATCTGCGGTAGCCGTAACTGCTCCGTCAACAATCGGACTCACAGTAACTTTAAGTCCAGAAGCTGCAACCTTTTTAACAAACAAGGCAGCCGGGCGGGCATGTAAGCCGACAGGTGAAACTACAACTGCATCGAATTCCATAATTCCTCATTCTTGAAACTTGGGACTTGAATGTTCCTCATGGACAAACTTAGCGTGATGTGGAACACTTATGCACATATGTTGTCAAACACGCACGAATGTGCAGGAGAAAATATAGATGGCAAACACGATTAGCCCACTTTTTGGTCACAACGGCTCCCCTTTAAGTCAGTCTGCAGACTCTGCTCGCACCACATTGGCAGGTATGTGGGCTGTGCGACTTTTTGAAGAAGCAGTCGACAGCCTTTTTGCACGAGGCCTAATGCACGGAACGATGCACCTTTCGATTGGTCAAGAAGCGAGCGCGATTGGCGCTTGTGCTGCTCTTGAAAATACAGACTTCATTACTTCAACTCACCGCGGTCATGGTCATTGCATTGGAAAAGGTGCAGACCTAACTCGCATGATGGCAGAACTGCTTGCAAAGCAGACTGGTTATTGCCGAGGTCGTGGTGGATCGATGCACATTGCAGATGCAACAACCGGAAATCTTGGTGCAAACGGAATTGTTGCTGGTGGAATTCCAATAGCTGCAGGGGCTGCGCTTGCACAAAAAATGAAGGGCACCGATCGCGTTGTGATGTGTTTCTTCGGTGATGGTGCAACTAACGAAGGCGCATTCCACGAAGCTGTCAACCTTGCAGCGATTTGGGATTTGCCAGTGATTTTTGTTTGCGAAAACAATAAATATGGGATGTCTTTCTCAACTGAGAAAAGTATGAAAGTTGAAAATATTTCAGATCGCGCAGCAGCCTACGGCATTCCTGGTATCACAGTAGAAGGCAATGACGCTGATGCTGTTTATGCAGCTTGCCACGAAGCTGTTCAACGTGCACGTCAAGGACATGGTCCAACACTTGTAGAAAACATCACCTACCGTTGGAAAGGTCACTCAAAGAGCGACAAGAACCTGTATCGCACGAAAGAAGAAATTGAGGATTGGAAACACAAAGATCCAATTGTTAAATTTGAAAATCGTGTAATAGAACAAGGTGTTTTAACTCGCGAAGATTGCGATGCAATTGCAGCAGAAACTCGTGAAAAAACCCGCGTTGCGATTCAAGAAGCAACAACTGCTCCAGATTCAGATCCAGCGGAACTTCTTTCAAGTGTTTACCGCGCAATTCAAGGTGGTAACTAATGACTGACCGCATCATCACTTATTCCGAAGCAATTCGCGAAGCAATTGGCCAAGCAATGGAAGCCGATCCAAATGTGTTTATGTTGGGTGAAGACATCGGAATTTATGGCGGAGCTTTTGGTGTATCCGGCGATCTCTACCACCGCTTTGGTGCAGAACGCATTCGCGATACTCCGATTTCAGAACTTGGAATTGTTGGCGCTGCAGTTGGTGCTGCACTAGTAGGCATGAAACCAATCGTTGAAATTCAGTTCTCTGACTTCACTGCACAAGCAATGGATCAAATTGTCAATCAAGCCGCAAAAATTCACTTCATGCTTGGTGGTGAACTTAGCGTGCCAATGGTTTTGCGTGCGCCACTCGGTTCTGGAACTGGAGCCGCGGCACAACATTCACAAAGTCTTGAAGCTTGGTTTGCGCATGTGCCTGGTTTGAAAGTTGTCATGCCAGCCACTGCGCAAGATGCAAAAGGCTTGTTGCTTTCTGCGATTGATGATCCAAATCCAGTTTTAGTTTTGGAACATAAACTGCTGTACAAAACTTCTGGTCCTGTAACTGAAGAAGCAATTCGCACTCCGATTGGAAAATCACATGTTGCACGCGAAGGTAAAGACCTTGTCATTGTTGCAACTGGTGTAATGGTTTCGCGTTCCCTCGAAGCTGCTGCAGCACTTTCCGAAAAGGGAATTGAAGCAACTGTGATCGACGTTCGCACTTTGTCGCCACTCGACATGGAGCCAATCGAAGAAGCAGTTCGCGCAACTGGTCGAATTCTTTTGGTGCAAGAAGCTCCGAAGCATGTTGGATTTATGGCGGAAGTTTCTGCGCGTTTGGCTGAAAGCAAAAGCCTGTACTCGCTTGTTGCACCAATCAAGCGTCTGTGCGGTTTGGATATTCCTATCCCATATGCGCCGCAACTTGAAAAGTCTGTGGTTCCACAAATTCCAAACATTATTCAAGCCGTTGAAGATTTAATTCGGGAGCCGTAATGCCACAAGTAGCAATCGTTATGCCGAAAATGTCAATGACAATGACAGAAGGCGAACTTCTAACATGGAACGTGCAAGTTGGTCAAGAAATCAAAGCTGGCGATGTTGTTTGCGAAGTTGCAACTGACAAAATTGATATGGAAGTAGAAGCGACAGCGAGCGGAAAAGTTATTTCCTTGCACGGCAATCCTGGAGATGTCCTTGATGTTGGTGCACCACTTGTAATGGTGGAATCAGAAGAAGAAGATTTACTGGCTGGAATTTTTGATGCACCTGCTGCAGCTCCGGCAGTTGAAACACCTGTTGTAGCGGCACAAGTTGTTGAAGCACCTCAACCAGTTGCTCCACAAGTTTTAGCACCTCTTGCAAATCCTGTCGTTAACACTGGTGACATTTTGGCAACTCCTAAAGCACGTGCAGTTGCTCGTGATCTAAATGTAGATCTCGCAACAGTGCCAGGAACTGGTGCAGGCGGAGTAATTAAGCACAATGATGTTGAAAATCTAGCAAATTCTGCACTCAGTCAAGAACGAACATTAGAAAAGCGTTTGAAGACTCGACTTGCAATCGCCAAAGCAATTGCAGCATCAGCAGATATTCCAGCTTTTTCTATGACTTTTGCCCAAAAAGTTTCTTGGTTGCCAAGTGACAAAACAGATCGACTTGTAAAAATCGCAACTGCTTGGGCGCGAGCACTGACCGCACATCCAGAACTTCATGCAAATTGGAACAACGGTGCACCACAAAGTTTTGGTGAAGTGAAAATTGCATTCAGTGTGATGGCAGCTCATGGTGTGGTAACTCCAGTAGTTCCAGTATCTGCAAGTCCTACGCCAGATTTTGCTGCGAAGTTGAAAGACATCATTGCAAATGCTGCAAAAGGTCATATTGCAATCGAATATCTGACATCAAGCACAACGGGTTTAGTTGATGCCAGTGATTCTGCAGTTGTAGCGGCAGCAGGTATCTTGATTAAGCCACAGCCGGTTGCACTTTCAATTGGTCAGCAAGCAGCAGATCAAACTTTGTACATCACTGTTATTGCCGACCATCGCTTGGCAGACCCGGCTGATGTTGCGCTCCTAGTCCAAAGGTTCGTACGCGAACTGGGCTAACCAAAGTCTGGGATTTCCTCTCTTTCCCGTGCGGTAATCCCATCTGCCCCCTTTTAGCTTCGGTTAAGAGGGGGCAGTTACCAAATCGTTGCGAAAAATGTATAAAAAACTCGTGGGTACTCTTGCAAAGTGAGCCAATTCACTCCAAACTTGGTCAAAAGTTCCGATACCTGAACGGATGTGACGATGGCCCTTCCTCGCGATAGAGCACTGCTCGTAAAAGCAGCGCGCCTCTATTACGAAGATGAGATGTCTCAGGATGAAATTGCTGAGAATCTAGGTGTGAGCCGGTCAAATGTTTCCCGCATGCTCACCGATGCTCGCGCCCAAGGAATCGTCCAGATCAAAATCGTAGAACAAGCTAATCGCGATGCAGCACTTGAAAAAGCTATCCGCGAACTACTTCCAGTAAAAAACATCCGCGTCGCTCGAACTTTAAACAAGCTTGATGAATTCACTGGTGTTGGTGCGCTTGGTGCAGAAGCACTTGTAGAACGCACTCGCCCAAACACAACAATCTCTGTTAGCTGGGGATCTACTTTGCAAGCAATGGTCAATGCACTTGACGCTGACTACCAGCCAGGCATTCGACTCGTTCCACTTGTCGGAGGTATGACCGCACTTGCAACAGGTAGCAGCGGTGAAGATTTGATTCGCTCGATGGCAAGCAAAATGGGTGCAACTTTTTCAACATTGCTCGCACCAGTAGTGGTTCGAAGTTCTGAAGCGCATAAAGCATTTATCAACGAACCTTCAGTTTCTGATGTTTTAACACAAGCTGCAAATGCAGAACTAGCTGTCGTGGGAATTGGTAGCAAAGGTGCTTCTTCTTCCATGGAATTGCTACATAGCGCTGGACTGCCAGATGCTCAATACGATGCACTTACCAAAGAAATGGCTGGCGACATCGGCGCACGTTTCTATGACATCAATGGCAAAGAACTTGATCATGGTTGGAGCGATCGAATTGTTGGCCTAAGTCTCGAACAATTACGTCGCATTCCATTTGTTATTGGCATGGCAGCCGGTGCTGACAAAGCACGCGGTGTGATTGGCGCAATTCGTGGTGGCTTTGTTTCCGAAGTAATCATTAGCAGTTCATGCGCTTTTGAGATTATTCGAATACTTTCAGCAACAAAACAGGCTAAGGTGGCGTCATAATGGAAAACTTGCCACTCGTATTTATTCTTATTGGAATAACTTGGTTTGCACAATTAATTTTGACATACAAACAAGCAATGAAATTCAACGATTCACTTAAAGAATTGCGCGCCCAAGGCGAATCCGCAATTGGTATGGGTGGAAAGCGCTACCGTGGTGGTCGCGCATTTGTTGCAATTGCACGCCAGGGAGAAACTGTGGTTGATGCGCGAGTTATGACTGGATTTACAGTCTTCGCAGGTCCCAAGCCATTCCCTGCACTAAAAGGACTTTCACTAACCGAATTAGCTGGAGATGGTGACATCCCTCAGTTAAGTCGAAAAGTTAGAAGTGCGGCTCAGATGGCGGCTTCTACTTTGCTGAAACCGAAGGAAACTTCAGTTCCGGAGTAAGTGAGAGAACCCGTTTAGGACCTACCCGGCCTAAACGGTTTGCCGGTTACAAGTTGTAACTGTTAGAGCAGTTGGAGGGTAAATGGACACACTAGCCGTTTGGGCGCAAGACTTCATTGGAGTCTTCAACCAAGGTGGCCAGGTTCTTCTTAGCCTGATGGGTGGCATCTTGCCAACACTTGTGGTTCTTTTGACCGCAGTGAACGCATTGATCCGTCTTATCGGACCAGAGAAGATTGAAAGCCTAGGCGTCAAAGCAGCGCAACCAGGTATCCAGTGGTACCCAGTTCGCTACATGGTATTGCCATTCTTGGCAGTATTCTTCTTTACAAACCCAATGGCTTACACCGTTGGTCGTTTCTTGCCAGAACGTCAGAAGCCAGCGTTTTACGATGCTGCAGTTTCTTTCGTACATCCAATTCTTGGCATTTTCCCGCATGCTAACCCAGGCGAACTTTTCGTATGGGCAGGTATTGCATCAGGTATAACAACACTTGGTTACGAACAAGGACCTTTGGCTATCCGTTACCTACTTGTAGGTCTTGTAGTCATTTTCATCCGCGGTATCGTCACTGAGTTCATCACTAAAGTGATGATTTCCCGTAAGGAGAATGCATAACATGGACGCACTAAACGCACTTCTTGTAAAGATTGGTCGTTCTGTCGGTGGTGTCGTTGGCACCCTTTACCAAGCAGGTCGCGATGCGGTTGACACAACAATCCGTAACGTAATTCCTTTCATGGCATTCATTTCATTCATCATCGGTTTGATTCTTGCAACTGGTGTTGGCGAAAAGATTGCTAATGCAATCAGTGGATCAGCTTCTTCACTTGGTGGCTTGATTCTTGTTTCCATCGTTTGTGCTATTCCAGTTCTAAGCCCATTGCTTGGACCTGGCGCTGTTATTGCGCAAATCGTTGGAACATTGCTAGGTGTTGAAATTGGTAAGGGAACCATCCCTGCTAGCTATGCACTTCCTGCTTTGTTTGCAATCAACCCACAAGTTGGTTGTGACTTCATTCCGGTTGGCCTTGCTCTTGGTGAAGCCGAACCAGAAACCGTTGAAGTTGGCGTTCCAGCCGTTTTGTTCTCGCGTTTGATTACCGGTCCACTTTCTGTGGTCATTGCGTACTTCGCAAGCTTCGGCCTGTACAACAACTAAATACATGGGGTGGGGCTGCCACCTGGCAGCCCCATTCTTATTTCTATAACAATTTTCCGAAAGGCTTAAGAAATGGCTGACTACAAAGCAGTAAATATCATTGCAGGTAAAGGTGGCTGGGGCGGACCTCTAAAGATCACTCCAACAGATGCTCGCCCACTTATCTACTGTGTAACAGGTGGCGGCATTCACGCTGTCGCTGCACATATTGCAGAACTGACTGGCGGCGAGCCATTTGATGGCTTCAAGAGCAGTGCACCATTCGACAAAATCGCTGTTGCAGTTATTGACTGTGGCGGAACTGCACGCGTTGGCGTTTACCCAATGAAGAAAGTTCCAACCGTGGACATTCACGCAACTAGCCCTGCTGGTCCACTCGCAATGTTTATCACTGCAGAACTATTTGTTTCTGGTGTTAAACCAGAAAACATTACCCTCGCATAGGTAATTGCGAGTGAATATTTACGAAACAACAGTTTTCGCAATCGGCGACCTTGTTCCTGCTTTTCGGGAACAAGGGATGCTGGTTTTCTTCGGCGCAAACGCTCCAGAAGAACTACACGATTTTTGCATCCTGCACAACGTTGAACATCAAGAAGACGCATTAAAAGCTGGTGACGTAGTCACAATCGACGATGCTTCATTTGAAGTTCTTGCAGTTGGCGATGTGGCAAATGAAAACTTAATGAACTTAGGTCACTTAAACCTAAAAGCAAATGGTTTGACAACCGCTGAATTACCAGGCGATGTAAACATCGCGGTACAAGAATTACCAGAAATTAACATCGGAACGAAAATTAAGATTACAAGGAGCAAGTAGAAATGGAATACCGCGGACGTTTAGAAGAGCTCGCACGTAAGCAAGGTAGAAATAGCCGTCTAGCACTAGTTGGATCTGGCCAAATGGGCCGTGGGTTTGCAAACCAGACTCAATCAATGGGCGGTATTGATGTTTCAGTGATTGCAGATATCGACGCAACCCGAATTGAACAAGCTTTCCTAGACCTTGGTCTTGCAAAACCTCTAGTTTCATCCGATGTTGCAGCACTAAACGCTGCTATTGCAATGGGTCAACCAGTTGGCACCACTGACGCTACCTTGATTGCGCAGCTTGATGTAGATGTAGTTGTTGAGGCTACTGGTGTTCCAGAAATTGGTGCACGCGTAACTTCTGCTTGCCTAAAGGCAAAGAAGCATGTTGCAGTTTTGAATGTTGAGATGGACGTGACTATTGGGCCACTACTTACAAAGATGGCTGCCGACAATGGTGTTCTTTATTCAGTTTGTCATGGTGACGAACCGGTTGAAGCTCTTTACCTCGTTGAATTTGCACGTGATCTTTCTTTCGAAATCGTGATGGCCGGTAAAGGTAAGAACAACCCATTCGAACCACACTCAAACCCAGACACAGTTGCAGAACGCGCGGCGCAAAAGCAAATGAATCCAAAAATGCTTTGCTCATTCACTGATGGTTCAAAGACTATGATTGAAATGTCAGCACTTGCAAATGCAACTGGTTTACAACTAACCAAGCGCGGAATGATTGGACCTGCTGCAACAGTTAAAACACTTCACAATGTTTTCGCACCAACTGAAGCCGGTGGGGTTTTGGAAGAAACTGGTGTGGTTGATTACTGCACTGGCGATGTTGCACCTGGAGTTTTCGTTGTCGTTAAAACCGACAAGCCATACGTCGCACATGAAATGTCCTACTTGGGGATGGGACCTGGTCCTTATTTCTCGCTTTACCGTCCATACCACCTAGCAAGTGTTGAGGCTCCTATCACAGTTGCTGAAATGCTGGTTGAAGGCAAAGCTTCATTCGCATGCACTTCTCGCATGACTGAAGTTGTGGCTTCAACCAAGAAGGCACATGCTGTTGGTGACAAAATCGACAGCATTGGCGGCTACTCAATGCGCGCAGTTGCTGATCGTAAAGAAGATGCAAAGCGGGACAATTTGGTTCCAATCGGCCTTCTTCAGGGAGCGACAGTTAAACGCGATTTGCCAATCGACCACCTAATCACTTGGGACGATGTGGATATTGACGAAACACAAACTATCGTTGCTCTCCGTAATGAGATGGATGCTTTAGGACTGTAATGAAATTTAATCGCCACCAGACTGGTCGAACTGCTGTAGTTCTTGCTGCTGGTAGCGGTACACGTCTTGGGGCGGGAACCAACAAAGTTTGGCTCCCCCTCGGAGGACGCGAATTGGCAACTTGGAGCTTCAAATGGCTCATCGACTCCGAACTCTTCGACCGATATGTTTTAGTAGTTCACCAATCCGAACGCGAATTTGCTCGCGAAATATTTGCAAAACATGTTCCAGTTCCTGTCGACATCGTGGATGGCGGAGCATCTCGCCATGCATCTGAATCACGTGCACTCGAATTTCTTGCCCCTTCGATCGAATCTGGGGACTGCAAACTAGTTTTAATTCACGATGGCGCTCGTCCACTTGCAGGACCAAAATTAATACGTGACATTGTGCGCGCTGCCGAAAACAATGGTGGTGCACTTCCGTATTTAGAAACAGCTGTTTTGCATGGCAATGCGCATGATGCAGAAATTGTGCGTGTGCAAACCCCGCAGGTCTTCAAAGCAAAAGAAATTCTCGATGCCTACCGAAAAGCAGGTTTAGAAAACTTTGAAGGAAGCGATACTTCAATGTGCATGGAAAAGTACTATCCAGATTTGAAAGTTGAATGCGTTCGTGGAACCGCACTAAACATCAAAGTTACCTATCCGCAAGATCTGGTGATGGTTGAACACCTTCTCGCCAGCAACAACTACATTCTGAAATGATTCATTATGCCTGATAATCAAAAACAATTTGCAGTTTTGTTATGCGCGATGTGCAATCGTGAAACCGAACACCAAGTCACCTACGCGGGCCGTTTACTAGCTACTGCGAAGTGCACTGCCTGCGGTGCAGTAATGCGCCATGACACTCATGATTTGCGAAAGGAATATGTAAAGGATCTAGAAAATCGTTTGGCGACAAAGCCATGGCGAATCGCACGACGCGTTTTGTCCGACCCGCTTTACTTGTTTACTGGACTACCTAAAGCAATTCGCAAACAACCGAAGAAATTTATTGACGAAGCCAAAGAACTTCGCAAGCCAAAAGACGACTAACTTGTTTTGGTCTGCCAGACCAAGAATGATTCAACTAATTGCACATCTTCTGGCGAGCGCACCTTTAGAGACTCTTGATCCCCTCGAACCAATTCGTTTAAGCCATAACCTGTGGTGAATGTCCAACCGTTCTCATTGTGACCCGTGATTGCTTCACGCAAATAGGCTTCTGGTGAAGTTAGAGATTGAACCAGTTCTCGATTTACAGTGCCAGTAACTATGTGATTGTGATCTACAATTTTTAATGTATCCACCACAACATGTGCAGGTCTTGCAGCAGTTATTTCACTTGTAATTGCCAAAGCAACTCTGTCAAAGGTTGAATTCAAAGTTAGAGGTCGCTGTGCTTCATGGATCATCACGACATCAGCGGAAGAGTTCTTTGCAACCTCAAAAAGCGTTTCTGCAGTCTCGATAACACAAGGAGTTCTGAGTTTTCGATCTAGCTTTTGCCATTTTGGACGCAATGCGGGTTGAATCCACAGACTTACACTTGGAAGACAACTTGCAGACTGGGCGCGAGATACAGCAGTACCAGCAATTGTGCTTGAACCCAAAGGTAAAAGCGCAAGTTCAGATTCCACAACAATTACTACGTGGACAGAATGTCCAGATTGAGTTGCCATAATCCAGCTCTCAACTCTTGCAGCAGTTATGCAGCAAGTACTTCCATAATTTTTTCAGTTGCGGCAATATCGTCAGACTTCTGTGCCAATGCAACTTCAGAACTCAAGATTTGGATTGCCTTTTGCAACATACGTTTTTCGCCTGCAGAAAGGCCACGGTCTTCTTGACGGCGGTAAAGATCGCGAACAACTTCAGCTACTTTGATTACATCGCCTGAAGCGATTTTTTCAACATTTGCTTTGTAACGACGTGACCAGTTTGTTGGCTCTTCAATGTACGGCTGTCGCAAGATGTTAAACACATCTTGTAGACCTTCTTTGCTAACAACATCGCGCACGCCAACATATTCTGCGTTTCCAGAAGGAACTTCGATGGTGAGTTCGCTTTGCTGAACCTTCAAAATCAGGAATTCCATTTCGCGACCATTAATAGTCTGCTTGTAGATATCAACGATGGTTGAAGCGCCGTGGTGTGGGTAAACGACTGTTTCGCCTTTTTTGAATGCCATAGGAGAAAAGGGCCTTTCGATTAGGGGCGAAGTTTACCCCGAGTTCATGGCCTCTCAGAACGCTTGGATTTTGCCGATTTGTGAGTGAAAATGAGGTTTATACCTCGTTTGAAAGGGCTGAGATTCCTTGCACTAGCCTTGACTCATGCGTCAATTAACCAAGATTCTTATAGCAATTTCACTCATCTTTTCACTCTCGGCTTGTGGCTATGGGTCAGTCCCTGAAACCGCAAAAATGGGTCCTGCCGGCAATGGTGCAGATGTAGTGCTCGGCGATCTAAAAATCCAAGAAGTACTAGTCATCAATGATGGGACAAACGCAGTTGTGACTGCAGTAATAATAAATACCGGTGATGTTGCAGAGTCATTACTTGGAGTCGGGGTTGGCCAAAAACTTGCAACACTTGTTGATACAACATCAGGGGTTGCTACAAAAGTAGATGAAATTGCAATTCCTGCAAAAACATCAGTCTCACTGAGCTTCTCGGCTCCATATGGTGCAATTCTTAACAACACCGAAGAATCGATTCCATCAGTTGGTTCAATTGTTAAGTTGACCTTCGGTTTCTCAGCTAGCGGATTCAAAAATGTTGAGGCAATCACATTTGCAAATGATGATTACTACAGCACTATAAATCCAAGCGCTTTTGCATTGTCTAACTAATTTTCAAATTTATAACCAAGACCTCGCACAGTCAAAATATGTACTGGCTCTGCGGGGTCTTGTTCTATTTTTGCTCGCAAGCGTTTAATGTGAACATCCAAAGTTTTGGTGTCGCCAACATAGTTGCTGCCCCAAACGCGATCGATTAGCTGACCTCGAGTAAGGACTCGGCCTGCATTTCGCATAAGTAATTCGAGTAAATCAAATTCCTTCAGCGGAAGCGATACAGCCTCGCCTCGAACTGTTACCTTGTGTCTTTCAATGTCCAATCGAACTGGGCCAATTTCGAGAGTCGATACGACTGGGGATTCTTCAAAGTCAGCATTGCGACGTAAAACCGCTCGGATTCGTGCCACCAATTCACGTGAGCTGAATGGCTTGGTCACATAATCATCTGCGCCGATTTCAAGTCCAACAACCTTATCGACTTCGTCTGCTTTTGCAGTCACCATAATGATTGGAACTTTGGATTTTGCACGAATTGTTCGGCAAACTTCAGTGCCGCTCATGCCAGGTAGCATCAAGTCCAACAAGATCAAGTCGGCGCCGCTACGGTCAAACTCAACTAAAGCATCTGTACCTGTAGCCGCTAAAGCAACTTCAAATCCCTCTTTACTTAGCATGAATTCAAGTGCTTCGCGAAATGATTCTTCATCCTCAACGACAAGTACGCGGGTCATTCAGCATTCTCCTTAGTTGAGACATTTTGTGCATCCGGATTTGGAAGACGAATGGTAAAAGTAGAGCCGTGACCTTCTTGACTCCACACCACACATTCACCTCCATGTTCTACGCAAATGTGTTTAACAATTGATAGGCCAAGACCTGTTCCACCAGTGATACGACTTCGAGCTGGGTCTACGCGATAAAAGCGTTCAAAGATTCTTTCGGCCTCGGAGGTTGGAATTCCGATTCCTTGATCAACCACACTTATCTCAACTTCATCATCAACAGCTCGAGTTCCAATTGCTACTCGAGTGCCTTCATGAGAATAGTGAATTGCATTTGTTAAGAGATTGCGAAGTGCAGAAACCAATTGACCACGATTTCCGGTGATACGTAAATTTCCGGTTCCACCAACCACCATTTCGATGTTTTTTGCAGTAGCAAGCATTTGGACATCATCCAATGCGACAGTCACTACATCATCTACCGAGATAATCTCAAAGTTTGTAGAACCATCGTGTTTTTGCAAACTAGACAAGTCAATTAAGTCTCCCACCAAAGTTGAAAGTCTTTCTGCCTCATGATGCATTCTCGATGCAAAATGCAAAATTCTTTCCGGGTCATCAATAGCACTTTGAATTGCTTCAGCTAGAAGTGAAAGTGCACCGACTGGCGTCTTAAGTTCGTGCGAGACATTTGCTACAAAGTCTCGACGAATCACATCAAGAATTCGTTCTTGAGTTACATCTTCAATCAACACCAACACTGCGCCATCGGAAATTGGTGTAACTCGAAAAAGTAAAGTCTGGTCCGCATGGGTTCGAGTTCTTGGAATTGAAAGTTCGCGCTCAAGTTGCTCGCCGTTGGATTGAACCTCGGCTATTAATTCGCGGGTCTGGCTATCTTCGATGCGCTCGAGCACGATCAGCCCATATTCAAATGCGCGTGGAGAGGCTTGCAGCACATCTCCACCACCATCCGCTATAAACCAAGCCTGCGGTAGAAGCTCCAAAATGCGCGCCACCTCACCAGAGACCGCTGGCCCCTTTACGGAGATAAAGCTTTCAGACACAAGGCAAGAGTAGGTTGATATCCGCATTTGTTTACCTCGGATTCGTACCGATTGACACTTGTTCCGCCAGAGTTCACCTTAGGTTTGCCACAAATAAACCCGCGCTCTGAAGTCGTTCTATCCTTAAGCCCTGAAATCGAGGCAAAATGGAAAATCTGACTAACGAGCGTCTGCGCAGAGTGCAGAACAATCTCGTCGAAATGACGAGTCTCGTTCAGGTCGCCATGTCCTGTGCAACTGAGGCCCTTTTGTCTGCAGATGTGCATCTTGCCGAACAAATCATTTCGGACGATGCGAAAATCAATGAAATCAACAACAGCGTCGAAGAGAACTGTCTCGAAATTCTCGAAACACCAAATCTCACCCCAGCGGATATTCGTATGACTGTTGCGAGCCTGCGTATGTCTACAACTTTGGAACGCATGGGCGATTTAGCAGCGCACGTTGCAAAGCAAGCTCGACTTAGATTTCCAAATGTTAGTGTTCCAGAAGATCTTGCTGAGACATTCGCTCAAATGGGTGAAATTGCAAACTCGATTGTTAAGCAAACCGGGAAAGTTATTGCAACTGGAGAGTTGCAATACGCAGCAGATATGACAAAAGAAGATTCAGAAATGGATCAAATCCATAGACAGTTATTCACATTGGTTTTGGATCCAAAATGGAAACACGGCGTTGAATCAGCAATTGATGTCACTTTACTTTCGCGCTACTACGAAAGATTTGCCGACCATGGTGTAACAATTGCTCGTCGCGTTGCTTTCGTTGTAACTGGTCAGGTTTATGGGGTAAGCGATTTGCAAGGCGATGAAAAATGACCCGTCTTCGTAAAAGTGAAATTTCACGAATTGCTGTATTGAGTGTCCACACATCTCCATTAGACAATCCAGGAACTGGTGATGCAGGTGGCATGAACGTTTACATTGCCGAAACTGCTAAACGTTTGGCCGAACGCAATGTTGCTGTAGATATTTTCACCCGTTCCACTTCCCCAGAATTGCCGAATAAAGTCGAAGCATTTCCAGGTGTAACTGTTCATCACATTGAGGCCGGTCCATACGGAGGACTTTCAAAGAATGATTTGCCGGGGCAACTTTGTGCTGTGACTGCAGGGGTCATGCGCGAAGAAGCAAAACAGCCAGAAGGTGCTTTTGATTTGGTTCAATCGCATTATTGGCTTAGTGGCCAGGTTGGTTGGTTGGCAAGTGAAAGATGGCGAGTTCCATTGGTTCACACAATGCACACTATGGCCAAGGTTAAGAACTTGGCGCTTGCAGAAGGTGACACACCAGAACCATCCGTACGAGTAATTGGTGAAGAGCAGGTTGTTAAAGCTGCAACCAGATTGGTCGCAAATACTCACCGCGAAGCAGCCGAACTCATTGAACATTATGAAGCTGATGCTCAAAGAGTTGATGTAATCCACCCTGGTGTTGATTTAGAGATTTTCAATATTGGAATTGGCAAAGTCGCAACCCGTGCAAAATTCAATTTAAACGCTGAAGATTTTGTACTGCTTTTCGTTGGAAGAATTCAACCCCTAAAAGCTCCAGACATCTTGCTAAATGCCGTTTCTGAAATGCTGAAATTGCGGCCGAATTTGCAAACTCGTTTGAAAGTGATGATTTGTGGAGGTCCTTCTGGCAGCGGGCTTGACCATCCGCAGTCACTTTCAGATCTGGCAAGCACATTAGGGATAAGCCAACTTGTTGAATTTCTGCCGCCCAAACCTGCAAGTCAGCTCGTTGATTTATACCGCGCTGCCGACCTTGTAGTTGTGCCTTCTCACTCCGAGTCATTTGGTTTGGTCGCTATTGAGGCGCAAGCGTGTGGAACTCCGGTGGTTGCTGCAGCCGTTGGTGGCTTAGTCACCGCAGTAAAAAACGATTACTCCGGTTTATTACTTGGAAATCACCAGCCAAAGAATTGGGCGCAGTCGATTTTGCAACTACTTGAAAAACCAGAGTTGCGCGAGGCGATGAGTAAGAATGCCATCTTGCATGCAAGTAAATTTTCTTGGTCAGTGACTGCCGATGCTCTGCTTGAGACATACCGAAAAGCCGTCGATACTTATGGTGTAGTCGCTCACGAGAATCGACGATTCAAAGCCTGAAGGTTCATTCAGTTTCAGATACGGCAGACTTGCCTCATGACTGAAAATACATACACATTAGTACTCCTGCGTCACGGCGAAAGTGAATGGAATGCCCTCAACCTATTTACTGGTTGGGTGGATGTAAATCTGTCCGAAAAAGGTGAGGCTGAAGCAAAGCGAGGTGGCGAATTACTTAAAGCTGCTGGCGTACTGCCAGAAGTTCTTCACACATCCCTTCTTCGTAGAGCAATTCGCACAGCCCAAATTGCACTTGATGCATGTGATCGCCACTGGATTCCAGTTACTCGTTCTTGGAGATTAAACGAACGGCACTACGGTGCCCTTCAAGGAAAAGACAAAAAGCAAACTCTTGAAGCATACGGCGAAGAACAATTTCAACTTTGGCGTCGTTCATACGATGTACCACCACCAGCAATAGATCCAAACGACAAATACGCCCAAACCAATGATCCGCGTTATGCAGATATTGCCGGCAAAGAGCTCCCTGCAACCGAATGCCTAAAAGATGTAGTCGCTCGCATGCTTCCTTATTGGGAAGCCAACATAGTTCCAGATTTGAAGGCAGGCAAAGTTGTAATGGTTACAGCTCACGGAAATTCTTTGCGCGCTCTTGTGAAGCATCTCGATGGAATTAGTGACGAAGGAATTGCGTCACTAAATATCCCAACCGGTATCCCACTTGTTTACAAACTAGACACCAACCTAAAGCCAATTGTTGAAGGCGGGCAATATCTAGATCCTGAAGCTGCAGCAACCGCAGCGGCAGCAGTTGCAAATCAAGGTAAGGCTTAATCGCTAACTGAAAGCCAGTCGAGAGTGACTTCACCAAGTCGCCATCTCGATTGGCTATCTTTTATTTGCAAACCATTTTCTTTTGCAAATTCCAAAGCTGCCATCCAATGTTGTCGCGCACCAAATGTTTGGGCGCTCGAAGTCTTCACCCACGCAGCATCTAGTTGTTGTAAAACTTTGTAGATTCTTTCACCTGGCACATTGTGGTGAATCAAGATCTTTGGCAAACGAGGCGCTATGTCACTCGGCTTTTCCAACGACTGTAAATGAGTCGAAATCGTAAGACTTTCAGGTTTCAATTCACCATTTGGTTGTTTGCGTATTGCCACCCAAACAGACCGACGGCCAATCTCATCGCAGGTGCCATCAACAATCAGCCCTCCAGATATGAGATTCTTTCCCATCTTCTCCCAGGCAGGCAACACCTCCAATTCTTCATACTGTCGCAAAACATTTAAAGCCCGAATTAGTGAGACAGGTTTTTCCGTTGGGATTTCGAAGCCGCCTTTTATGAAACTCAAGGACTCGTCTGTCAATTCTTGAGCCAATTCAACTCTGACTGGATCGATTTCGATTCCAACTACTTTGATATTTGTAGAAACATGTTTATGCAGTCTGTCTCGTAGCTCTACTGCCGTTATGGGTGTAGCACCAAAACCTAAATCAATAACAATTGGATTTTCTAGATTTCGCAGTCGCGAACATTCATAATTTAAAATCCAGCGGTCAATTCGGCGCAAGCGATTAGGTGCAGTGGTACCTCGCGTTATTCGGCCAACAGGTTTTGGTTTCATTGACTAGTAGCGAGGCCGATTAATCTCATTTAGATTCGGTTTTATATCAACCTGATAAACCACAATCGCAACTGTTCCAATAATTCCAAATAAAGAATACATAGAAAACCAAAACACTACGAAAGCGGAAGCAGCCAACCCAATTAGCCAAGCATTCTTCGATCCACGCCCGTAGATATCAAACGCTTGCGGGTTTTGACGCATTGCATCAAAAAATCCAATAGCTCCAAAAGCAACAACAACTAGATTGATAACTCCAATTAAGAAATCCAACATTATTTGCGGTTTATCTTTTCATTAACTGTGGTTTTTACTTTTTCGACAAGGTTCTCGGCAACCGGCTTTGCAACTTCAGCAAGCCCTGCAACCGTGTCTTTGAAACGATCAAAGCCAGCATCAATTACTTGGGCAGCAGTGTCGGCTTGCTTGGCAGCGACATCTGCGAATTCACTTAGTTTCTTGCTTGCCTCATCTAAAAATGGCTCCGCCTTTGCAAGAGCTGGTTCGAGAAGTTCGGTGGCTTTTTCAATTACTGGCTTCGCGGCGGCTTCAACCTTTGCAACTGTTGGTGCGATTGATACGGCAGCATTCGCAACTACAGGAGTTACTTTTCCAATCACGTTTGCAATAGCTGGACCCGCTGCTTCTACAACTTTGTCGACCATACTTGGTTTAAATGCTTCTGCTGCTTCAGCAGCAGTTTCACCAACTTCTTCAAAAACGCTTGCTGACTCTGCAGCTGTTTCATGTGCAAATGCTTCAGCTGCTTCTGCAAGAGGTGAATGAGTTTCGGAAGCTACTACTTCATCATCTTCTGGAACCCAGACTGCATCATTTGGCATGCCGGAGTTTTGGTTTGTCATTGTGACTCCTTAGAACTATTACTTAAGAGAAATTCGGAATACATTTCAAGCAAACTTGCTTTTTGCGTATCTGTTAACTCGGGATCATTTGCAATTGTCTCAGCGGTGAACTTTCTTGAACTATCTTCATCAAGCAGACCAGCTCGTACGTAAAGTGTTTCGGCCGACACTGAAAGTGCTTTTGCAAGTTGTTGCAAAATCTCTGCACTTGGTTTGCGAAGCCCACGTTCAATTTGAGACAAATATGGATTTGAAACCCCGGCTGCTTTTGCTAATTGCCGGACTGAAACTTCAGCCGCTTCGCGCTGCTCACGGATGAAATCTCCGATGCTTGCAAATGTATCCATAGCCCAAGTATTAGTCTGAGTGCTTGCAATTGCAAGCGGCAAAAGACCTAATGTTTGCTAACCGATCATGGCATTAAAGGTGGCCACCTGAAAGGTTGCATCCTCAGGCACATTCCGCTTGATTACAGCGCTCGCAATAGGTCCTAAAACCGCATGTTGGACGCTCTGGCCAATAAATCCGACCACTGCCCCCTCCACGGAGACTTGAGTGTGTGGGGCTGGCATTTGGTCGCTTGAGCCATCCAATAAAAGCCGCACAAGTCGACGGGGCGGCTTACCCATACGTTCGACTTTGGAGACGGTTTCTTGTCCCCGATAGCAGCCTTTGTTCAAGTGCACAGCCGTCTCGATCCACCCTAGTTCATGCGGGATGGTGTGATGGTCCGTTTCAAAGCCAATTCTCGGAACTAGTGCCTCGACTCGTAGAGCTTCATATGCCCACATGCCGGCTGGGTTTTCGTCTAGCAATGAAAGAAGTTCATTTCGTGGAACCAATATCTCTCGTGAGATCCAGTTGTTCGGCGAAACCCACGTTAGATATTTTTCGTGTTTCGATTTGATTGATTGCCAGACAACTGCAAAATTTTCAGTTTCATCAACGATTTCTATTTGAGATCTAAATTTCATTTTGTAAAGATAGTTGAGTAGAGATTCTTTTGCGTTTGATTCTGTGGTGAGCCAAAGACTATTTCCATCGGCAATCACGTGTAATTCATTTAAAACAAAACCTTGTGGATTTAGATCCAAAGAAATTGCACTATCGCCATTTTGAAGTGAGAGAAGTTCTTGAGTAGTCAATGAATTTAGAAAAGTTTTTGCATCTGGCCCAGATATTGAAATAACTCCTCGATGCGATTGATCCACACTTCCAACTCCTGCGATCAAATTGCGTTGCTCTGCAAATGGATCGCCAAAATGCCAAGCAACACTTGAATCCACATTTTGAGTGGGAGGAGGAACCGCGCCTTTAATAGAAAGTGAATTAGGCATTTCTAATGTTTGCCACTGGTTCCAGATTCAACACATTTACGGCAGCGGCCATGAAACGCAACATGCGAAACATCAACTTCATAACCTTTATCTGCACGCAAACTGCGAACAAGCGGTTCCATAATGTCAGCAGAAATAGACTCAACGGTTCCACAGCCATCGCAAGCCAAGTGGATATGAGTGTGCGAATCTACGGCGTGATATGTAGGCGCACCGTGACCAATATGTGAATGAGTTACAAGACCAACTTCTTCTAATACTTCAATTGCACGGTAAATTGTGGAGAGATTTACACCGCTAGCATGGCGTTGGACTTCTGCCAAAATCTCTTCAGGTGTTCCGTGGCGAAGCGAATAAACCGCATTCAAAACTAATTGACGTTGTGGGGTGATGCGGTAGCCCTGCGAACGAAGCCTTCTATCCCAGTCTTCCATCACACTCGCCTCAATTGCGACCACATTTTGTCGATGTCCTTCGCCCCTTCAATTCCATATTCAAAAACTGACATAAGTTGTTCGTTGACAAGTCCATAAGTTCGAGTGCCAGCAGTTGGCAAAATCGCAGTAGTTGCATCTACTGCTTGCAAAATCATGTGCGCACCGGTGATTACTGCATTTTGAATTCCGGAAACAACAGTTGCACCAGACCAAAGTTTGTGGTCTTCAAAAACTGTCAGTTCGAGTCGAACTGCGTTTCCACTTCCGCCAATCCAAAATCCAGCTTCTTCACGGAAAATTTCGCCACGGGCATCGTCTTCTACCAACCACCAGCTTTTTGATCTGAAACTGATTTCGGGACTTGTTCCAGTTGTTGTAAATTCAATGACTTCTTCAAACTTTCGGTGTTCCGCACCAAAAGGTTCGTGATATCCGATGCCAGACCATGTGCCAACCATCCATGAAAGATGTGCAATTTCTGGGTGCACTCCGGCCAGAAGTTGGACTTCTTCAGACATTAATTTTGGCCTTTAAATAACTTGTAAAGAACATAAACCGCAAACCAAGAGATTGCACCTGAGCAAAGAATCAGCAGACCTGTAAAGAAGTGTTCCATAGGCTCAAGCCTACCCTCGACTTTGCAGGTCTGCCGACTCTTATTTGCGCGTAATTTAGAGTGAAAAATCCAGCTTTGTTGCACCAACTGATTGCACAATGATCTGGTTTTCTGCACTCTTGCCTGGCACAAGAACCTTTACAGTCCAAGTGGCAGGGCGGGCAAAAAATCGATACTGACCATTCGCGTTCAATGGCACCTCAGCAACAAATTCACCGCTTGCATCCTGCAAACGTGCATAACCTGTTGCAGGAGTTTCGCCCAAACAAACTCTTCCCTCTATTACAGACTGCGTCTGCAAAAGGTTTGGGTCAATCTCATTTGTTATTTCTGGTGCGCCACAGCTACTCATGCTTTACCTGGTTCATCACCTAGAGCGACAGGTACTGCGACCAATGAACCGTATTCTGTCCAAGATCCGTCGTAGTTCTTTACCTTGGTTAGGCCAAGAAGTTCGTGAAGAACAAACCAAGAGTGCGCACTGCGTTCTCCGATACGGCAGTAAGCGATTGTGTCTTTGTTGAAATCCAAACCAGCATCCGCGTACAACTTCTTCAACTCATCAGCTGATTTGAAAGTTCCATCTTCATTTGCAGCTTTGCTCCATGGGATATTGATTGCTGTTGGAACGTGGCCTGCAATCTGTCCACCTTCTTGCGGCAAATGTGCTGGAGCTTTTAAGCGACCCGCATATTCATCCGGAGAGCGCACATCGACCAAATTCTTTACACCAATTGAAGAAACAACTTCATCTCGGAATGCGCGAAGGGAAAGATCTTGTGGTTTTGCAACATAGTTGGATGCTTCACGGAATGGAATTTCTGAAACAAGTTCGAGTCCATCAAGTTCCCACTTCTTTCGGCCGCCGTCTAGCAAGCGAACATCTTGGTGACCATAAAGTTTGAAGTACCAGTATGCATATGCAGCGAACCAGTTGTTGTTTCCTCCGTAAAGAACAACAGTGTCTTCATTTCTTACACCACGCGCGGAAAGCAACTCTGAGAATTGTTCAGCGTTTACAAAATCGCGACGCACTTTGTCTTGTAGATCATTTTTCCAATCCAAGCGGATTGCATTGCGGATGTGATTGGTTTCGTAGATGCTGGTGTCTTCATCAACTTCGACGAATACAACATTCGCATCATCTAAATGAGACAGTGCCCATTCGGTGGTTACTAATACAGTAGACATAGTTTTCCTTTTTGTGTTTAGAGAATTATTTTGTAGAGAATTAATTACGCGAATTTTTTAATCAAGAGGTACATCTCGCACCCTAGACAGAAACCAAAAGCGCCGTTTAGGAACGCTGCGGCTAAGGCGAAACCGACAGCAACACCAGTCAACGCTGTCGATCCAACTGCAAGCCCAAGTAAAGCAACAATTGCAAAACCTAATCCCACAGCTTGCGCGAATCGTGGTGGTTTGGGATCTTCAAATTTTGTTGGCGGAGCCAGGCGCGGCTTAACAAAATTCTTAAAAATCAAACCGTATGGCTGAGCATGTGGTCCAACTACTGCACCAATTGCAAAAGCAATAGTTTGCAAAACCAGTAATGCACTTGCAAGGAAAGTTCCTTGGGTTAAGAAAACGATTGCTAGGACGATGGTGGTGACGACAGCGCCAAAACGTGGGCCGCGGACATCTAGTTGTTGATTCGACATTTTTACTCCTGGTAGTTGTAGTTCAGTTTTTAAGGCTGATTAACAACATGCAGAGACCGAGCGGCGACCATGGTCAACCACAAGGCGGCGAGTAAGAAATACGAACATAGGCGGGAGGGTAAAGAGGTTATCTCTTGAGTTTCAGATTCCGTCATTGAGCGGACTTTGGGTGCAAAAACTTTGCAATTGGGAGCGACTAGCGAAAATTCACTCTCAGATAGTGGCCGCTAGGACCGAAATCAACTCGTCCTGTCTAGGCACACCAACTGCGCGATTTCGCACCATTCCATTTTTATCAAGCACAAGAGTGGTTGGGGTACGTGAAATTTCTAGGGATCTAACAAGTTCTAAATGGGATTCTGCATCGATTTCAACATGGTTGACTCCATCGATGATAGATGCGGTTTTGGACAATACAACTTTCGTGGTCCGGCAAGGCGCGCAAAACGCTGAAGAGAACTGCAGCAAGGTCGCTTTTTCACCTAATGGAGCGCCAATTTGTTTTTCGGTTACAACGACTTGATGGTTGTCCACTTTTGTCCGTCCTTCGTTCCACCTGCGATAAATGCCGAACGCTGATGCAGCAAAGAGAATTGCAACTAGCCAATAAAAGTTATTCACTTTGCATCAACACTTTTCAATATCCAGTTTGCAATTCGATCTACTAATGCTTCTGTTGTTGCCGCTTCGGCATGGCCCATTTCGGTTTCAAACCAATAATCAGATTTACTGTTCGCAACTTCGGCAGCTCGCTGTGCCAAGTTGTCGCCATGATGTCTTGGAAAATAGTCATCATGTTTACCTTGAATAATCAATAGCGGACGGTTTGCAATCACTGCAACAGAATCGGCTGGATCAAGTGGTTGGATCGCTTGACGATTCTGTGCTCGTTCATTTGGCCAAGTATTTTCACCAAGTCGAACGCGGCCGGATTTTTCTAAGAACTTTTGACCTAACTTATATTTAACAGCGACATGCATCATCCGCATGTTTCGAGAACCTCGATACCACCAATGAGACACGCCACCAATACTCACGACTGCATTTGGAACATTTTTTACTTCCAGATTCTGATCGTAAAGTGGAAACTCTTTATTTTCATCACGCATAGTTGCAAGTGCTGCAGTCCTGACCACACTTGATGCACCCATTGAGAAACCAACTAAAACAATTTTTTGAGCCCCAAGTTCTTTTGCCCAACTCATTGCTGCATCAACATCTTGCACCTCTAAATGTGAGAGTGTGCAGGTTCCTAATGATTTTCCGTGCCCACGTTGATCAATCGCAATCACCTGAAAGTATTTTTCAAACCATCCAAGAATGCGTGCGTGTGATCCGTGCTTGTGTCCACCTGTGATTCCGTGCGCAACAACAACTGCAATATCGCCAGTTCCACGACGGGTGGCATAAATTTGTATGCCATCAGCCGCAGTTAGGAATTTCTCCTCAAGCGGAACTGACCAGCCTTTGCGTGCTGCTTTTTCGGCTGCGGAGGTGCTATTCATAGGGGCGTATGATTCCACCCTTATTGGAAGGGAGCGACATGTCGAATTTGCTCCTGCTGACTCGCGCACTTACCCCTTCTTCCGAGGTGCTTCCCGCTCTAGGCCTCCTTTCTCATCACGTAAAGGTCATGACCCCTGAAGTGAGCGTTCTCCTAGATGCCCCTCCAGTTGATGCAATATTGATAGATGGCCGCCGAGACCTTCCAGCAGTACGCAGCTTCTGCCGCATGCTTCGCACCACAGGTGTCAGCGATCCCGTAATTCTCATCACCACAGAAGGTGGTCTGGTTGCAGTTACAAATGAGTGGGGCGTCGATGATGTTGTGCTTGAAACTGCGGGGCCAGCTGAAGTTGAAGCGCGTTTGCGGCTCGCTATGGGTCGATTGGCTGCAACCAATGGCGAAACCGAAAATCACAATGAAATTCAAGCTGGAGAACTTCATATTGATGAAGATTCATACACCGCAAAACTTCGTGGCAAACCAGTTGATCTAACTTTCAAAGAATTTGAATTACTTAAATACTTGGCTCAACATCCAGGGCGAGTTTTCACTCGTGCACAGTTGCTACAAGAGGTTTGGGGCTACGACTACTTCGGTGGCACTCGCACTGTAGACGTCCATGTGCGTCGATTGCGCGCAAAGCTTGGCGTTGAGAACGAATCGATGATTGGAACTGTTCGAAATGTTGGATACCGCTTCACTGCTCCTCGAGCTGATGACGCACATATCGAATCCCCAATTCTGAAATAAAAATATGGATGAACTATCAATTCAAGTTCATCAAAATTTGGATGAATATCAATTCAAATCAATTCAAGAACTCTTAAGCACCTGCGCTAACTCAGACGGGCTTAACCCATTCTCTGAACATGCAATTTTGCATATCCAATATGGAAATGAATCTGAAGTGCAGCATTTCTTTTGCCATCAGGGACACAAACTCGTTGGTTATGCCCACGTTGATTTGAGTGACTCAGTCTCAGGTCCAAACATCGAGGTTGCGGTCCTTCCACAATTCCGTCGGTTAGGTGTTGGCAAGAAACTGATAGAAGAAGTCCTTTCAAAAAATGGGGGCAAAACTATTCGTCTTTGGGCACATGGCCTCAACACTGGAGCAGCATCGCTTGCCGCAAGTTGCGGCTTTAGACAAGTGCGAACTCTGTGGCAGATGCGAAGGTCGCTGAACACTCCGATCCCGGAAAGTGGCTTTCCTAAAGATTTAACTTTACGTAAATTCGAAATCGATACAGATCTCGACGCTTGGCTTTTATGCAATCAAGTGGCCTTTGCGGATCACCCAGAACAAGGGCAATGGAACAAATCAAATTTGCAACATCGCCTAATTGAAGATTGGTTTGACCCTAATGGGTTAAAAGTCTTAATCAGCGAAAATAGCGTCGTTGGATACAGTTGGACCAAAGTCGATGCGGCGAATGCGGATTCAAAACTTGGTGAAATTTACGTGATTGGCGTACATCCCGATTGGCAAAACCATGGAATAGGCAAAGCGCTCACCTTAGACGGATTACGTTACTTGCGTAGTTTGAACCTAAATTCAGCACTTCTGTATGTGGATGCAGAAAACGAGCGAGCGATTTCGCTATATGAATATCTCGGATTTTCTCATTGGGATACAGACACTTTATTCCAGCTGGATTAGTGCGCGGCTTTTGTTAGTCGATCTCGAATTGCAATTGCAATGTCGGTTCCTTGCGGCAAAACTGCAATAATTTTTTGAAGTTTTAGGTTGTCGCCTTCACGTAGAGCTTCGTACATCAGTTGTGCGTATTCGAAATTATCCTTTGGCATCGCCAATCTGATGCAACCCGATGGTGTTCCGATCTCTTCGCTTGCGATTAGTCCTACAAAATCATCGCCGGGTAATTCTCTTAGCAATTCATTCAATGCATCCTCTGATGCAACTAATAAAACATTTGCGTTTGGTGCATAATGAGATGCAAGTAGTCCGGGTGCTTTGATTGCAGCAATTTCATCTGCACCACTTGAATTTAATAATGAATCAATTTGAGATTGCGTAATAGCACCAGGTCGCAAAACTGTTGGATGGGAGACCAAACAATTTACGATGGTGGATTCGAGCCCCACTTCGCACTGGCCTCCATCTATTACTGCATCTCTCGTTGCATCCAATGAGTCTGATAAATCATTGACGACATGTTGCGCATTGGTTGGGCTAACTGACCCAAATTTGTTTGCACTTGGTGCCGCAACGCCTGTGCCCAACTCTTTCAAAATTGTTAATGCCGCTGGGTGCGACGGCATTCGAAGGGCAACTGTTTC
>JAHEEQ010000106.1 GCA_024640585.1 Micrococcales bacterium | reverse complement strand
TTACAACCGTTTCAAGGTAGGCGATCGCTTCACGCACTTGGTATCGAAAGTTAATGCTCTCTTGGCGATATGAGGTAAATCCATGTGAGGATCGATCGTAAGCAAAGACGTGGTAATCCTCGAGCGAAGGAACAATGCTGGCCGCCCAATGTGCACTCTGACTTAAACCGCCATGAAGAAGAACTACAGCTTCACCTTCATTTTCCCATTCGTAGCAGTACAGATCATGTCCATCTACTTTGATGTATTCACTCATGATTAAAGCGTATCCATGATGTGACGATTTCCGCGATCAAATGTCAGGTAGTTCCAGGTCCAATCAGCCATCGTGCCGATCTTGTTACGTCCACCCAATAAATAAAACAGGTGCAGCCATAGCCATGCGTACCAAGCAGGAATTCCCACCATGCGCAGGTTCTTCACTTCAACAATTGCTTTATGACGACCGATAGTCGCCATGGATCCCTTATCAACATACTTAAAGTTTTCTAGCGCCTTGCCTTGAGCCAAACGCTTAATCTGCTTTGCAACAAAACGACCTTGCTGCATTGCAACTGGCGCTACCATCGGTAGAAAACGGCCGTTTTCACCGACAAAACCTGCGATATCTCCGATTGCAAAGATGTGTGGGTAATGCTTTACCTGCAACGTTTGATCAACATCAATACGTGTATTTACCAGTGGAAGATTCAAGTCTCCACCAGCTGGCTCGCCTTTAACACCCGCAGCCCAGACAGTTACCTCAGATGGAAGTGCATCCCCACCCTTAATCAGAATTGAGCGTGGCTTAATCTCCGCAACTGCGGTGTTTAAATGAACCGTTACGCCAAGTTTTTCTAAATCACTCTTAGCTCGTGCTGAAAGTTTTTCCGAAAACATCGGCAGAATTCGTGGACCTGCTTCGATGAGATTAATTTTGATATGAGCAGCAGCGTGTGCTTGATCATTTTTCAATGGTCCGCGAACAAGTTCAGCAAAAGCTCCGGCCATTTCAACACCGGTCGGTCCACCACCTACAATAGAGATTGAAAAGATTGTGTCATCTTCAAAGCGACAAAGATCCTCAAAACGGCGCATAACTTCTGCGCGAATTGCAATTGCTTCATTGACACTCTTCATGCCTAATGCATGCTCTGCGACACCAGGAATTCCGAAATCTGCAGTTGCAGATCCCAGAGCAACAATTAACTGATCAAAATGAAGAACCTCGCTGCTGTCTAACTTAATAGTTTTGTTTTTATGATCAACCGAAATTGGAGAACCCATTCGAAACTGAACACCAGTTTTGCGTAGTGCCCCGCGGATTGGATGGGCAACATGGTCAGCTGCTAATCCCGCTGTAGAAACCTGGTACAGCAAAGGCAAAAATGTTTGAAAGTTGTGGCGATCAACGACCGTGACATCAGCGGTATCGGCCATGGCACGGGCCGCTGTGAGCCCACCAAAACCCGCGCCAAGTATTACTACGCGAGGTTTCTGAGGTGTCTTTTGCATGGAGTAAGTCTAGGCTTCACAACATGTCCACGCCCAATCAAAACCGTAAGTACCTGGTTACAGGGGCTTCTGGCTATGTGGGCGGGCGTTTAGTACGTGCATTGATCGATGAAAACAGTGATGTTCGAATCCTAGTGCGCGACAAAAATAAGATTTTGGGTCAACCATGGTCATCGCAGGTGGATATCAGTGAAGGTAGTGCTGAAAACATCGCGGATTTAGATCGTGCTTTAGCTGGAGTCCACACCGCTTTTTATTTGCTGCACTCAATTAATTTAGGCCCACACTTTGATGAGATCGAAAGTGAGATGGCAAGCAACTTTGCTCAAGCTGCAGAGCGTGCGGGAGTTTCGCAGATTATTTACTTAGGCGGAATCGCAAACGATAAAAATATTAGCAAGCACTTAGCGTCACGTTTAATGACAGGCAAAGCGCTTGCAACTACATCTGTCCCAGTTCTCGAGCTTCGTGCTGGAATTATTATTGGGTCAGGTTCTGCAAGCTTTGAAATGTTGCGCCACTTAACCCACCGCTTGCCGATCATGACAACACCAAAGTGGGTTATGAATAAAACTCACCCAATTGCTATCCGCGATGTTTTGTATTATTTAAAAAATGCCGCTCACCTTGAAAAACCTGTTAATCAAGTTTTTGATATCGGCGGCCCTGAAGTTCTTTCATATGCCGACATGATGCAGAAGTTTGCCAAGCTTTCAGGATTGAAAAAGCGTTGGATTATTCGAGTTCCAGTTTTGACACCTGGGCTATCGAGTTTGTGGATTGGCTTAGTAACGCCAGTGCCAACCGCGCTTGCACGACCACTTGTTGGTTCTCTCATCAGCGAAGTTGTTGCAGATCCTGCAAAGAGTATTGATGCGCTGATTCCTAAACCTGCAGAAGGCTTAATCGATGTCGAAAATGCCATCAAGTTAGCTCTTTCAAAGATAACCACCCACAACGTTGAAACCCGCTGGTCTGACGCAACTATGCCAACAGCGCCGTGGCAAAAAGCACAGGGAGACCCTGACTGGGCTGGAGAAATGGTGCTGCGCGATCGCCGCGAGAGATTTACTGATGCATCAGTTGAAAGTGTGTGGCGCCAAGTCGAACGCATCGGTGGCGATAATGGTTGGTTTGGTTCAGATTTATTGTGGTGGGCACGTGGAGTTTTGGATCGGTTCTTAGTTGGCGGAGTTGGTTTACGTCGTGGTCGACGCGATCCAGATTTCTTGCGCGTTGGCGAAAGCTTAGATTTTTGGCGAGTAGAGGAGCTAGAGCCAGGCCACCGCTTAAAGCTGTATGCAGAAATGGTTTTGCCCGGTAAAGCCTGGCTTGAATTTACCGTCACAGAAGAAAATGGAAAAACAAAAATTGTTCAAGAGGCAACATTTAATCCACGCGGATTGGGTGGTCAGTTATATTGGTACGCAGTTTCACCATTCCATTTATTTGTATTTCCAACGATGCTCAGAAACATTGTAAAGAAAGCGAAAGCACATGCATGAGTTCACACCCGAGGTAGAAGCGCTTGCCGCTGAAGTTTTGAAGTACAGCCTCGAGCGCTTGAAAGATGATCCACCACTAGATGGACCACGCAGTGCAGAGGATTTATTTGCAGAAGTTGGAAACACCATCACCGCTAAAGGTTTAGGCGGTCATGAAGCACTTCAAGTCTTTACAAATGTTTTAGCAAAGGCATGTATCTCAACTGACCATCCTCGCAACCTTGCATTTATTCCATCTGCACCCAGCGAGTACGCAAACCTTTTTGATTTAGTGGTTGGTGCAAGTGCTTTGTATGGCGGATCGTGGCAAGAGGGAGCAGGTGCAGTCTTTGCAGAAAACCAAGCGATTCAGTGGCTTATTGATCTAGCAGGATTGCCATCAACTGCTGGTGGAGTTTTTGTGCAGGGCGGCACAATTGGCAACCTTTCAGCGTTAGTTGTTGCTCGCGCCGAAGCACGTAAAAAGCATTCAAATACAGGGCGCTGGGTCATTGCCTGCAGCGAGGAAGCCCATTCTTCAATTCAATCTGCGGCTAATGTGATGGATGTAGATGTGTTAAAGGTTGCAGTTGATGAAACTGGAAAATTGCAAGGTGCAACTGTTGCTGCTGCAATTGATCAACTTCATGCAACATCAAACAACCGGGTCTTCGCAGTTGTGGCAACCTCTGGAACAACAAACTTAGGAATCATTGATGACCTTAAGGGCGTAGGTAAAGCCGCACATGATCGTGGAATTTGGTTCCATGTTGATGGCGCATATGGATTGGCAGCATTGTGCGCACCATCTGTTCGCAAAGATTTTGATGGGGTAGAGGAAGCTGATTCATTTATCGTGGATCCACATAAGTGGTTATTCGCACCATTTGATGCCTGCGCACTTGTGTATCGCAATCCTGAATTAGCAAAAGAGGCACATTCACAACATGCTTCTTATTTGGACACATTAAAAGATGATCAATGGTCTCCAAGTGATTACGCAATTAACTTAACTCGTCGCACACGCGGTTTACCTTTTTGGTTTTCACTTGCAGCACATGGCACCGATGCCTATTCCGAAGCTATGGAACAAACGCTGACAATTGCTCGTGATGCCGCTGAGTTAGTTCGCAAACATCCAAACCTCGAACTACTTCGTGATCCCGATCTTTCAATCGTCGCATTTACTCGTAAGGGTTGGGCGGCCGCTGATTATCAACAGTGGAGCGATCAATTATTGGCCGATCAGGTTGGCTTTATCCCACCCTCTTCACACCATGGCCAGCCGATTTTGCGATTTGCGATCGTTAATCCTTGGACCAAAATCACAGATATTCAGATGATTTTGGACAGGCTCTAAATCCCACACTTTGAGCTTTCGCTGACATAAGATTTCGGCCATGTCCGCACAAGAAGAGTCAGCGATCAACACTGGCCTCAGCGACCTCGAAGTTCGTATCCTGGATTTCGAAGGCAATTGGTGGCGCTATGCCGGCGCTAAAGAGGCTGCAATCAAGGAGCTTTTCGATTTAACTGCGCCTCGTTACTACCAACTACTTAATGATTTGATTGACCGCGATGACGCCCTAGCTGCCTCACCAATGCTAGTTAAGCGTCTTCGCCGCCTACGTGAGGCCCGTATGGCCACACGTACCGCTCGCTAACCCAGTAAGGAACTTCCGACCCAATCACCCTTCATAACTCCTTGTGGAATTATGAAAAGAGCGGACCCGACCGGTGTTGTCCATTTGTTTAATGCATCGTTCATTGCCAACGCCGACTGAATGTCCGTAAATCGTTTCAACTCACTTTGAAATGAAGTAAAAATCAGTCCAGCATCATGGGTTCCATCAGAAAGATAGTTGTCATCGTAATTAACGCCCCGTCGAGTTATCCCACGATTTTTATCAGTAAATGCCAACTTTGCATGTGCATCCTCTGAAATTTTTGATTCCGTAACAGTCTCACCCGAAGTTGGTGTGCCGTCACTGAGTTTCCTTCCAAGTGCATCATTTTTCTTATTGGAAGAGAGCATGTCCCAGGTTCCAAAATTAAAGCGGATTCGACGGATCACCATTGTGGAACCACCAGCAAAATTATCTGGGGATGTACTCCACGTACGTTCGGCAAATTCAGGAGTGCCATTTTTTGCATTTGCTGTTCCATCAAGCTGCCCAAAAAGATTGCGTGGATCATTACCTTCGTTAACCCCGGCAGCGTTTAAGAATCCACGCTGCTGCCAACGAATTGTGGCAAAAGGAGCTGCATCCCTGGCAAGTTCATGTACCGCATGAAAGACCGAAGTTGGTTCATCGCCCCCAACTTGAATCAGTAAATCTCCGTCACTCCATGCTTTTTCCAACTTATCAATTGAATATGCCGGAATTGAACTTTCTTTGATGGGCCACGAATCCAGGGTGCCTATTTTCTTAAACAAGCTATAACCAAAACCAAAGGTAATCGTTAATCGTGCTGGAAATTCAGCCATTTCAAATTGAGAGTCGCCAATAATCCCTTGACCTTGCGTTAACAGCTCAGCATCTGCTGTAAGAACTCTCATCATTCGACCAACTGCGGCTTTGTCTGCACCATCTACTAAATCAAGTGCTAAATAAGTTGCATGTGCTTGGCGTGCAACTTCAATTCCATTTTGATGCTCACCATAAAAAGGCTCAGTCGCCATCGCAATATCTGTGGTTGGTTGCAATGAAATGGCTGTGAAGCCGCCGGCAGCGAAAATGCTGCCGGCGACCACAACCGCAAGAAGTTGCTTGCGTTTACTCATCAATTACATGCCACCCTTAACGCCGTACTTCTCATCATCCATAGCAATGTCCTTTACGGGCGCTGTGTATGAAAGGGTTTCGCCGTTGCTGAATTCGAGAGTTACCTCGACCTCTTCACCGGCTGTCAGTGCATGATCTAACTCGAGCAACATGACGTGATATCCACCCATGCGTAGCTCAACACTGCCATTGGCTGGAATTACCAATCCACCATCCATTGCGACCATTTCGCCGTTGATGACTTCGTGGATTTCAATGATTCCAGCAACTGGGCTTGATCCTCCAACAAGAGTGATGTCCTCATCAGAGCTATTGGTGATTGTCATAAATGATCCGGTCATTGATTTTCCTGTTGTTTCATTAACAGGTGACATTGGATCTACTGCACGTACAACCGGCTCTGAAATAGACAGTGCAGGAAGTTCTTCTGCGCTCGAACATGCCGACAATGCGAATACAGCTACAAAAGCGGCCAAAAGGGCAGCCAATTTCTTGAATTTCATTTTTCCTCTTTCATAAATACTTAAAGTCGCATGTAGCCCCAGTGGCTAAATGCGTTAACTAATTAAGTATTGAAAGAGGCGGCGCTCGTAACGAGTACGAGGTCGATACAAAGAACTCTTTAACGCGTGCAATATATGAAATCCGTACCGATACATTTTTTGTTGAAAGAATGTGGAACTCAATAAATGAAAATGGAAGAAGTATCTCTTTCAACAAATAACTTAACTGGCAAATAAGTTGATCCATATGAGCGACCAACTGATATCCAACTACTCCACCAATAATGTGCGAGTACATCATCGAGTCATTGA
>JAHEEQ010000327.1:15695-30479 GCA_024640585.1 Micrococcales bacterium | reverse complement strand
GAACTTGATTGCGCATCGGCCGATCACTGCACGCACCTAACCAACCAAGACATCGATGCACTAGCGCACTCAAGCACAGTTGCAACACTTCTGCCGGGTGCGGAATTTTCTACCCGTTCAAAATATCCAGACGCACGCAAACTTATCGACGCCGGTGTAACCGTGGCACTCGCCACAGATTGCAATCCGGGTTCAAGCTACACAACTTCAATGGCATTCTGCATTGCACTGGCAGTTCGCGAAATGCACATGTCGCCTGCCGAAGCACTTTGGTCGGCAACCATGGGTGGCGCTAAGGCGCTGCGCCGCGAGGATATCGGTCATCTTTCAATTGGAGCGCGTGCAGACTTTGCAGTGGTCAACGCCCCAAGCTACATTCACCTGGCTTACCGTCCGGGGGTAAATTTAATTAGCGATACCTACATTGCCGGAAAGGCCGTTTAACAATGAGAACCGTCACCATCAACTCATCCGGCATGAGCATGCAAGACGTTATAGATGTTGCCCGCCATGGTGCCCAGGTTCAGATCTCGGAGCAGGCCCTGGCCGGAATGGCCGCCACCCGCGAACACATTGAAAAGCTTGCCAACGGCGATACCCCGGTTTATGGCATCAGCACTGGTTTCGGCGCATTGGCCAACCGCCACATTGCCATCGAAGATCGCGTTCAGCTGCAAAAATCCTTGGTTCGCTCTCACGCCGCCGGAATGGGTGAGCCGGTTGAGCGCGAGGTAGTTCGCGCCCTAATGCTGCTTCGCCTAAAGACGCTTTGCTCTGGTCGCACCGGTGCCCGCCCGTTAGTTGCCGAGACTATGGCTGCCATATTGAACGCCGGGATCACTCCCTATGTGCACGAATACGGCTCACTGGGCTGCAGTGGTGATCTCGCCCCGCTAGCTCATTGCGCCATGGTGCTAATGGGCGAGGGCCGGGCCTTTGGGCCAGATGGAGCCGAGGCTCCAGTTGCCGAACTTCTAGCCGCCGCCGGCATCACACCCGTTGAGCTTCGCGAAAAAGAGGGTCTGGCCCTGATCAATGGCACCGATGGCATGCTCGGCATGGCCATTCTGGCAATTGCCGACCTAAATCAGCTGGCCGATTATGCAGACAAGATTGCCGCCATGAGCGTTGAGGGTCTAATGGGCACAGACCAGGTGTTCCGCCCAGAACTGCACGAACCACTTCGCCCACATCCGGGCCAGGTAACCTCGGCTGCCAATATGTTTGCCGCGCTAAAGGGCTCTGAGATTGTTGCTTCTCACCGCGTTGGTGACAACAAGGTGCAAGATGCATATTCATTGCGCTGTGCACCCCAAGTTACCGGTGGTCTTCGCGACACCATTGATTACGCAACTGTGGTTGCGACTCGCGAACTTGCCGCAGCGGTTGATAACCCAATCGTTTTAGAAAACGGTGAGGTCACCAGCAACGGAAATTTCCACGGTGCACCGGTTGCCTACATTCTTGATTTCCTTGCAATACCGGCGACTGATCTTGGTTCAATGTCAGAGCGCCGCACAGATCGCATGCTTGATGTGAATCGGTCATCGGGTTTGCCGCCATTCTTAGCGGCCGATGCGGGTGTTGATAGCGGATTGATGATTGCTCAATACACTCAAGCCGGGTTGGTTAGCGAGAACAAGCGCCTGGCTGCTCCGGCAAGCGTTGACAGCATTCCATCTTCGGCGATGCAAGAAGATCACGTTTCTATGGGTTGGCACGCCGGCCGCAAGCTTCGCAAAGTTGTCGACAACCTACGCATGATTCTGGCGGTTGAACTTACCGCCGCCTCGCGCGCTGTTGAACTTCGTGCACCACACAAACCTTCGCCAGTGAGCGCTGAATTAATTTCACGGCTTCGCAAAGTTGTGCCGGGTATGGGCACCGATAGATTCCTTGCACCAGAACTTGCCGCCGCCGCAGAATTACTGCGTAAGTGAATCGTTAAAGATGAATCAACACCAACACGAAGATCCACTTTGGCCGCGCGCCAGCGCGTGGTTAAAGTCGGCCGACTCCCTTTCTAATTACGATCTTGGATTATTTGGAATTCCTGCTCACCTAACTTCAATTTCTAAAACCAACGCGCACTTAACACCAGCCGCAATTCGTGCTGCAATGCAGCGCTACTCAACTTTTAACTGGTCAATCAATAAAGATGTTGCCCAACTTTCGTTTGCCGACTTTGGTGATGTTGTTGATCCTGATTCGCCAGAGGGCGAGCTGCGAACAGCACACCTTGCTCACGATGTTTCAAATCGCAGCAAGCTTGGAATTGGTCTGGGTGGTGACAATTCAATTACCTTTGCAATGGCCAAGGGTGTTTTTGCAAACAGCATTGAAACCGCAGGCTTAATAACTTTTGACGCTCACCATGATTTACGTGACGGCATCAGCAACGGTTCGCCGGTTCGCCGACTAATTGAAGAGGCCGGGCTTGATGGCAAACGCATTGTGCAAATTGGCATCGCCGATTTTTCAAACTCTGCCGCCTATGCAAAGCGCGCAAAAGATTTTGGCATTCACGTAATTCCACGCACCGCGCTCCGTTCGCGCAGTGCGGCAGACGTTGTGGCCGAAGCGCTTCAGGTTGCCGGAGCAGCCGGCGGCCCAATCCATGTGGATTTTGATGTTGACGTTTGTGATCGCGCCGTGGTTCCAGCCTGCCCGGCTGCCGCTCCGGGCGGCCTAAGCGCCGACGAGTTCCGCGCCTTCTGCTTTGAGATTGGTCAGGCTGCGGCCCGCGCCCGGAGCGCCAACGAATCCAGCCCGGCTTCGCGCAGTGCACAAATTCGTAGCGTGGACTTTACCGAGATTGACGCTGCTGCCGATTCAACCGATGGCCGCACAGTGCGCCTTGCAGCCCTTGGAATATTGGAGCTTGCCACCGGCTTTATGCTCTAAGCATGACAATTCCTCAGCCACGCATCATTGATCCAGCCTCAGTTCCATCACTCCGATGGGGCGTCATGGGGGCCGCCGCCATTGCCCACGAGTTCGTGGGTGGCGTGCAGAAACATACCAAGCAGCAGATTGTGGCCGTGGCATCGCGCACGCCGGGTAAGGCCCAGGAATTCGCCGCCACCTTTGGTCTTGAATCACACGACAACTACGAAGACCTGTTGGCCCGCACCGACATCGATGCTATTTATATTCCAACCCTGCCGTCGCAGCACAAAGATCACGCGCTACAGGCAATTGCTGCCGGCAAGCACGTGCTGATTGAGAAGCCCCTCACACTGAACGTGGCCGAGGTTGAAGAGATTTTTGCGGCGTCAAAAGCTGCCGGGGTGTTGGCTATGGAGGCCATGTGGTCTCGCTACATTCCGCAGTACGACATTGCCCGCCAGCTACTTGAAAACGGATCCCTGGGCGAGATCCAAATGATGAACATTGCATTCTGCAGCGATAACCGATTAATGCCGCGCCTTTGGAAAAAGGGAATGGGCAGCCCGGTGATTGACATGGGTATTTACTCAATTAGTCTTGCGCAAATGTTCCTTGGCGAACCAGAGTCGATCACTGCTCAGGGGCAACTAAACGCCAACGGAATCGATGAAGAAGTATCCATTCAGTTGCACTACGCAAATGGTGCACGCGCATATATTCTTAGCTCCGGTATTGCCACGCTTCCGGTGGTTGCTGCAATCGCGGGATCAAAAGGTCACCTATCAATGGGTCAACCATTTTTTGTGCCATCACAAATTAATTTCTCAGACTCCAACGATTTTTATTTTGGTACTGAGACCTGGAAGGACGAGACTGGGGTAGAAGGCCACGCGGGTCTTTCTTACCAGGCCACTGCTTTTGCAAAGTATGTGAGTGAAGGCCTGTTGGAATCACCACTCGAATCACACGAGCAATCGGTGGCAAACATTCGCACAGCTCTCAAAGTTGTTGAGCTTATTGGTGCTGAGATCGTCTAGGCCAAACACTTAGCACCAGCGCCACTACTCCAAGCACAGTTGGAATCAAACCTTCTGGCGCCAACACAAACCACATAAACGCGCCCAAGAAAATTGTGGCACCCGCAGTAATCACAGCAAACGAACGATTACCGCGCCCAAGCAAAGTAACCAAACTCAACACAATTGCACCAAGCCCCAACACACTAAAACTCAACACACTGAATGTGATCATCAACTGTTGTTCATCCATGCAATCAGCCTATGCGTGCGCCGTTAGAACTTATAGAAGGCCAGCAAAATTGCAACGCTAAACATAACCACAGCAATCAGCGCATCAAGAATTTTCCAGAACACCGGCTTTTTCATCAACCCCGATGCCGCCTTGGCCCCAAACCCAATCGCACTGAACCAAACCAGGCTTCCGACTGACGCACCAAGTGCGAATGACCACTTGGCTTCAGCAAATTGATTTCCAATTGATCCAAGCAAAATCACGGTGTCCAAATACACGTGCGGATTCAAAAATGTAAATCCCAGCACAGCAGCCACAACTTTTGCTGCGCTGCCACTCTGCCCGCCACCGGCATCAAGTGATTGATCTTTAAGTACGGACCGCACTGACTTAATTCCAAACCAGGTCAGGTAGGCAACGCCAAACCATCGGATTATTTCTAGCAGGCCCGGCAGGCCTTGAATCAGCGCACCCAAGCCGCCCACGCCCAAGAAAATCAGCACGGTGTCTGAAGCCACGCAAATCGCCACCACTAGCAGCACGTGCTGTTTGGTTAGCCCTTGGCGAATCACAAAGGCGTTCTGAGCGCCAATCGCAATGATTAGGGACAGGCCGGTCAACAGGCCGGGTAGGAAAGCAAGCATTATTCGAGTCTAGACTTTTGCTTATGACCAGCCCTTCAGCAGCCGAGCGCGTGGGCATTGTTGTACCAACTATTGGCGGTCGCCCTGAGTACCTGCCGCTGGCACTCAAATCCATCAGAGCAGCCGGCAACGCCTACGTAATCCTGGTGGGCAATAAAGGCTTTAATGCCACCGATTTTCTGGCCAGCGGCCTAATTGACGAGTACCTTGATGAACCAGAACCGGGGCTTGCCGCAAAGATCAACTTTGGCTTTCGTGCCCTGCCCAAAGACATCCGGTTTATCAATTGGCTTGGTGATGACGACCTACTAACCCCCGGCTCACTCACTGCCGCGGCTCAGCGCCTTGCCCAGCCCGATGCCCCCGTTCTTGTCTTTGGCCGATGCGAATACATTGACCCAAAGGGCCAGCCAATTTTCACCAATAAGAGTGGCCAGTGGGCGGTGCCGCTTTTGCGAGTTGGGCCTCAGCTAATTCCGCAACCCGGTGCTCTTTATCGGCGTGATGCTTTCGAACGCATTGGTGGCTTGAGCAACAAGTTTGGTTGGGCTTTTGACTTTGAACTTTTTTATTCGCTTAGTGAAATTGGGAGAGCCGTTTACATTCCAAAGGTGCTCGCAAACTTTCGTTGGCACCCTGGTTCGCTATCAGTGAGTCGTCGCCGCGAATCGGTTCGTGAGGCAAGTGCGGTTCGCAAGTCGCATCTGCCAAAACTTTTGCGACCAATCAGCATCATTTGGGAATGGCCTGTAATGCAAGCTACTTACTTTGCCGGAATTCGAGTTTCTAAAAAGTTATAAACATCTGTTGCAAATTGTCAGCCGCCGGAGTTATTCTTTTCTTGCAGCTAGCAAGAGCTAGTTGAAGTGATCTCGGCAGCCCCCCGGACGGTGGACGAGCCGAGATTCGCGTTTAAGCGGTGACTTCAATTATTTCTTCAATCACAAACATTGCGCGTCGTCTGTAATCTTCGCCCCTCGCAAAGCTCCAAGCCATTGCATCGGCAATCCATACAAGTGGTTCCTCAGATTTTCCCACGTGCCTAAATTCGATTGTCTTTTTTAGCCCTCGCCGCGTAAGTCCCTGCCTCAAGAGAATCTCATCTGACTTCACAACAGAGTCGTCTCTTTCAAAAATCAAACTTGTGGCGCCGAGCCCCTCTAGGTCATCAAGTAATGCTGCCATGCATAGTGCTCTAGACATCATGTGGTTTATCTCTTTTGCTCGATAAATTCGCACACGAATCGTCATGTCTATCATTTCGCTAAGTATCTGTTTTCGCCTCGATGGGCGTTCGTCTACAAAATGAAGGTGGCCCTGTCTTGGCATTAGCAATTTCTTCATTCGACTTCGAAGCCCTGCGGCTCTACCAGGCTCAACAATTACGGCAGCAACTATGTAAGCCTTGGATTTACTCTCATCAACGTATACATACATGCCCTAAGGGTAGGGCCACCCTCTGACAGCAAAAGGAAATTAATTAAGTCAGTGAGTAAGTTTTAGAATTTTGAAACCTTGATCCTGTGCAACAACTTCTGCCGCAGAATTAAATTCAATGTTTCCAATTGTGATCAGGTAGTCGTAATTACTAAAACCTTCGCCGGTTAGTTTTGATCCATCTGGAATGGTCGCATCTGCGATGAATGGTTTATCAATCCAAAACTTAGTTGTGAAGTTCTGATACCTAACCGGCCCAACAATCATAATTTTCTCGCCAGCAACATCAGCAAGTTTCTGTTTGGCAACCTGCCCGGCAACATCAAAGTACGCGGGCTGTGTGCCAACCTGGGTTAGCAAATAACCTTGAGAAGACAAACCGGCAATCAAAAGCACCAGTGGCGTTGCCACGTACACAATCAACTTTGACCCAGAGCCCGTTGAAAACACCCACACCAACGCAACGACTATTCCAACCACAGAAATAATTGGAATAACAGCGGGGCCCGATAAATACCCAGACAGCAAAATCGAATCCGCAAAGCTCTGCTTGACGCCGCTCAAAAATACCCAACCAAAAATAACCGCAGCAATGATCACGCCAGCTTGAACCAAACGAACTCGCAACTTTGGCTCCACAAATTTCGCAAAAACTGCACCACTTATTGCTAGTAGCGGAAACATAAACTCGTAGTAGCGGGTAATTATGCGTTCACTGTGGTCATCACCTAAGGCAGTAACCACACCCTCAAAAGCTCCAACCACCAGCGCAAAAGAAACGCTCAGCAATCCAGTCAATAGCAAGAACTGGCTGGCCGCCGAAACCTCTTGCTTTTTTACAACAGCGTCCTTGATCACACTTACCGAAAGCAAAAGTGGAATACCGGCAACAGTCAGCAACAGCGCTAGGTGAGCAAATGAATGTGGAATGAATACATCAATGAACCCCGGGCCTCCAGACCCAGCAGTCGCGACCCCCGCTGCCCCAGCGCCGGCAGGCGCAGCAATCGAAGCCACGGTGTTAGCCGCAATCTCGGCCGCCCCCTGTGGCGCCGACTGGTTTACAAACTGATCAAAACTTGAGGTGTAAGAACTACCGAATAGTGAAAGCCCCGAAGCCCCGGCAAAAGCAAAACCGCCACCAAACTTAACCAGCGCAAATGCGCCCAAATTGCCTAGCCCCGCAACCAATCCCTTGCCCCAGCTGCCACCTGCGGAACGAACTGAAATCAATACCGCAAACAGAACAAAAGCGGGCAAAGTAAACAACGCGTGTGGCTTCACCAAAGAACTAAGCCCAAGCATCGCGCCCGCACCAACCCACCAAACAATTTTGTGCTTTGCCCCTGCAATCAAAGCAACATAAATTGTTGCGGTAATGAATGCAAAGTACATTGCCTCTGGCATGAAGTAAGAAACATAAACGTGAATTGGACTAAAGGCGGCAACCGTTGCAATTATTGCACCCCAGGTCACGCTCAACAATCTTCGCGCAATCAAGAAAATAAAAGTAAGGGTCACAAAGAAAAACAAAACATTCAGACTCTTGCCGCAGCTGTAGAAATCTGCGCCGCAAGCGCTGGTGCCCGAGTACAACCATGAGAATAAATAGTTCGGGTAGAGCTGGTCAGCAAACGGAGTGAAGCGCGCCTGAATACTATAAACATATTCATCCTGCATAACGGCAGGTAAAACTGGCCAGACGCGACCGATGGAAATCAATGCTGCAATAAATGGAACAACGAGCCAAAAATAAGCACGATCAAAAGTTTTTGCAGCCAATTCAAACTCCTACTTTTTGTGCTTCACGCGCTTTGGCACAGACGCAATGTCATGACTCAAAAACGCCAGCACCAATTGGAAGCCCAAGATAACCGGCACCGCCGACAACATCACAGTTCCCGCAGTCGCTGGCACGCCAGACCCCAAAGACTCCGAAAACTTCGTCACGCCAAAAATAAATCCAAACCAACCAAGTGCTGCACCCAGTGGCAATTCCAAAGATGCGGCACTCATGTCGCGCAAGTAGTAGTTGTAAAACAAGCGCTTGTGAAAACGCACAAAGTGCTTACCCGGAAATTCAAATAGCGCTTTCAACACCGATAGATTGCTCTTCTCATTCCCATAACGAGCATCCATCGGCACATCCCAAACCACCGCGCGCATAATGCTCAAGCGGTAAAGCATGTCTGATTCAAAAAAGAATCGCTTGCTCAACATGTCTAGCGGCAGCGCCTGCAAAACATCTTTGTGAATTGCGGTGTAACCGTTAGTTGGGTCGGTGATGTTCCAATACCCGCTTGAAACCTTTGACATCAAACTTAAAACACCGTTGCCCAGCACACGAATACCTGGCATCTCGCGCAAACCAACCAGGCTGTCAAAGCGGTTGCCCTTGGTGTAATCGGCGTTGCCCTCAAGAATTGGAGCCACCAGATCAGAAATCTTTGCCGGGTCCATTTGGCCATCGCCATCTAGCTTTACAACCACATCGGCTCCGCCGGCTAGGGCTGCCCGATACCCGGTTACAACCGCACCGCCAACGCCCTGGTTTTCAGTGTGGGTCAGTACCTCAACGCGCTTATCGGCACACTTAGCCGAAACCAGCGCACCCGAGCCATCCGGGCAAGCATCATCAACCACATAGATCTTGGAAACCTCAGGGCCAATTTCAGCCAGCACCTCAAGCACGTGCCCCGAAACACGGTACGCAGGAATAACCACTGCAATTACTGGAGCCGATGCGCCCATGACCTAAATCCCCTAAAAACTAATCCCTTGGCAAGTTTAGGTGCAGGGTTGCCCATTCCATAGTGTCTGGGTTCCAGAAGAATTCGACAGCTGTTTTAGTGGGAGGGAAGAGAAATCGATCTAGAAGGGCCCTAACTTCTGTGTCTTGCTGGAATGACACAAGAAATGAGCTGCCTGAATAATTGGTGTTTATTAAGTCCCACCAGCTGGCTGGATAATCAAAAGTCTGTTTTATTTCCAAGCCCCGTCCAATTAGTTCGGTGTCGAGGGCGTTAGTAAGTCGTCGAGCACTGATTGTTTGAGTTTGGGCAATAGCAAGTAAATCAAAAAGATCTCTGCTTCGACTAGACTCCCCCGATGCGTATTTGGTGAGAGTTGCAGCTACCTTCTCCGCAATTTGATATTCAATTGGCCAAATTCTGTAGTTGTAGGATGCAAGCTTTGCGATTCTTATGCGACTTGCAGGTTCAATCATTTCAATCTGCAGTGGGATTGTGTTCTTTATCACTAGGTCAACTTTAATTTTTGGACGTTCGGTCGCACCTAAATAAACATTAAAAATAAGCGTGGTTCCCATTGAGCCTGGTTGCTTGTCGCTTTCAAGGATGGCCTGGCGTTCATAAAATTGGAATCTAAAAAAATCACCAAGGTCTCGATTAGCCAATTCAATAAGTTCGGCCACGGCTTCTTCAAGAGAATCTGAATTCGTGGTCACATCTATGTCTTTTGTTGATCTAGCATTTGGAATCCTTGCCAAGAGTCCATTTCCGCCCTTGAGAACCCACCTAGAATTTTCTCCATCACTAAATATTCGACTCATAAGCCGATCATGAGTTATTGAAATGATGAGGTCTGACTTTGTTTTTCGTGAACCGTTTTGAACTTCTCGTTCTGCCGCGCTTTTTATAGCGCTGTCAACCGCTTTGGCGTTTGGGTACGAAGAAGTGTTGTCGTCAGCGTTGAACACGGGCAATTTTTTCTCGCGCAGCTCGTTGTTGAGACATTATTGCTTTTATACTCGCAATCTCCAACCTAAGTTGTTCAAGTTGGGTTTGTATTTTAGAATCATTGATTTGATCAGAGATTTCTTTGAACACAGACGTAGCTTCTTCAATTTTTTTTGACAAAATTGAAAAACTATCCGTACCTGCAAGCTCTCTGAGTTTCATCACGAGTGCATCGTCTTGGTTCACGCCAAGTCCGTAACTCGCAGACAGGCCCGAGATTGATTCTCTGAATTTTGTCATGTCCCCAATCTTGTTGGATGCATCTGACAAGATTCGTGCGACAAGAGTCAGGTCAGTTCTTGCACGCATAAGTTCTGCAATCGCTATAAGCGGTTTTGTCACAGGCAAGCCTTGCGCAAATTCGACGTCCTCGCTTTTAATTTTGGCAACACGAAATTGTGCAAGATTTCTGGCCGTTTGTTTTCTATAAGCAGATACAAATTCAAATTTTTGAGGGGTTAGGTCGCCGATCCCCATCAACCAAGAGGCTGTTGTTCCCGCCGCAACATAGTCAGATTCAATGTCTTGTAGGCGGTTTTCTGCTAGCACATCTGGTCGCGCGGCTAGCCAGTACGACCTCACTTCGTCGTAGACCGATGTAGGGCTGCCCGCATCACGGTAAACGCCTTGGATAACGCGTTCTAGGTGCCCGGCTTTAGCCAACCTGGAAATATCCAGCTTTGTGACACCGTGCAGTCCCGCTTGCGATGTAGTTACTAGTCCCCACTGTGCTGATGTGAGGTCCGAAAGGGCCTTTAGCGCAGTTGTGGTTTTCATGCTTTAAAAGTATCAGATAATTGATACTTTTGCAGCATCTATTTTTATCCGCTTCTGAACCCTTGAGCGGCTCAACTCTGACTCTTAAATGAAAACCAGCTGCCTCTCTCTTTCGAGACAAGCAACTGGTCAAGGTGTTTATAGGTTATCCGATGACCCTGACAATCCACAATAGATCCGGCAGCGGTGTGGATAAAAACTTATCCACAACACCGATACCTAGCCCTTACTTAAATACCAATCCACGGTCTCGGCTAGTTTCTCTTCAAAATTGCCGTGCTTTGGCTTCCAACCAAGCTCAGACTCGGTGGCCGATGCATCAATAGCGTAGCGAAGGTCATGTCCAGGTCTGTCAGCAATAAACTCGATGAAATCCTCAGGCTTACCCATAATTCGTAGCAAAGCCTTAACAACTTCCAAATTAGATCGCTGGTTATCTGCTCCCAGCAAATATGTCCGGCCAATTTCGCCACGCTCAAGAATTGCCCAAACCCCGTCATTGTGGTCATCAACGTGAATCCAATCGCGCACGTTGGCCCCGTTGCCATACAGCTCAGGTTTCTTACCCGCCGCAATTAGCCCAATCATGCGCGGAATCAGCTTCTCTGCATGCTGATGCGGCCCAAAGTTATTCGAGCAGTTTGAAATCGTTGCCTTTAGCCCAAATGAGCGCACCCAGGCCCTAACCAACAGATCGCTCGACGCCTTTGACGACGAATAAGGGGAGCTTGGGTTGTAGGGGGTTTCCGATGTGAACTTCTCATTACCCTCAAGGGGCAAATCACCAAAAACCTCATCAGTAGAGATGTGGTGAAACTTCACATCGTGCTTCACGCAAGCCTGAATTAGTTCGTAGGTACCAAGAATGTTGGTTTCAATAAAAGGCTTAGGTGACTTCAAAGAATTGTCGTTGTGGCTTTCTGCCGCAAAGTGCACCACCTGGTCCACTCGTGAAACCAGCGATTCAACTAGATCTGCATCAAGAATGTTGCCCTCAACAAATTCGTACTTGCCTTCAAGTCCGTGCAAATTTCCTAAGGAACCCGCATAGGTAAGTGCGTCAAGCACAACCACAGAAACATTAGGGCGAGTCTGCAGGGTGCGCCGCACAAAGTTTGAGCCAATAAAGCCCGCTCCGCCTGTAACCAATAGCCTCATTGGTCTGCCTCCTTTGTCTAAAGTAGGCTAGCAGTCATGAAGGGCATAGTACTTGCTGGGGGTTCGGGAACACGCCTACACCCGCTAACTATTGCTACCTCAAAGCAGCTCATGCCGGTTTACGACAAACCAATGATCTATTACCCAATCAGCACCTTGATGCTGGCTGGGATCAAAGAAATTTTGATCATCACCACCCCCCACGAACAAGATCAATTTGTACGCCTGCTTGGCGATGGCTCGCAGTGGGGCATCAACCTTGAATACGCCGTTCAGGCAGAACCTAATGGACTTGCTGAAGCATTTCTAATTGGCGAAAAGTTCATCAATAATCAGCCAGTCGCGCTAATCCTTGGTGACAACATTTTCTATGGCCCTGGCATGGGCAAATCTCTTAGCCGCATGGTGAATCGCCCTGGCTCAACTGTCTTTGCCTACGCTGTTCCAGACCCTGAACGCTTTGGTGTTGTTGAGTTCGACGAAACTGGCAAGGTGCTTTCGATCGAAGAAAAACCTACATCCCCAAAATCAAGCTACGCAATCCCCGGGCTTTATTTCTATGACGAGTCTGTTGTGGAAAAAGCAAAAGCAATTAAGCCTTCGCCACGGGGTGAGCTTGAGATTACTGACTTGCACAATGCCTACCTAGCCGAGTCTGCTCTAAATGTTGAAGTGCTAGATGAAACCAAAACTTGGCTAGACACCGGAACAATTGACGCCCTTCAAGATGCAGCTAATCGCGTTCGCGATATTGAATTGCACGATTCAAGAAAAATAAGTGCGCCCGAAGAAATAGCTTGGCGCATGGGCTACATTTCAGATGCTCAACTTCGTGAACAAGCAGAGCAGTTCATCAAGTCAGGCTACGGTTCTTACCTACACGGCTTGCTAGGTTAATTTTCGCAAAACCTCTGGTGCCGCTTTGTGCCAACGTTCACGCCAGTCTCCGATTGGTTCCAAAACATCACTCGAATTATCAAGCACGCTCCATGCCGGTCGTTTAGCTGGAGTTGGGTAGTCCATAGTTGAAATTTCTTCAACAGACTCTTCGCCAATGCCAATTGATGTTGCAACTTCTTTCGCGAACTCTGACCAAGAAGCCTGCCCCGATGAAACTGCATGAACGATTCTTGGCATTTGATTTAGTTTCAAAACCTGAATAACCATTTCAGCTAAATCGCGTGTCCATGTTGGTTGACCAACCTGATCATTTACTACTCGAACAGTGCCGTTCTTTTTTAGCAACTCAGCCATCACCTTCGGAAAACATCTTCCGTTTGCACCGTAAAGCCATGCTGTTCTAAGAATTGAATAATCAAATCCAGATTCAGTAACTAATTTTTCGCCGAGTGCTTTTGATTTTCCGTAAACGGTTTGCGGGTTAATAGGGTCAGTCACTTGATAAGGAGAATCAGCCGAACCGTCAAAAACATAATCCGTTGAAATGTGAATGAATCTCGCGCCGGCCAATGCAGCTGCCTGTGCCAAAGTGCCGGCATAAATACCGTTTACAGTATTTGCTTCGTAAAGTTCATCTTCTGCTTTATCTACAGCTGTAAAAGCAACTGCATTTACAACGGCATCAAAACCCTTAAAGGCGAGCGCCAATGCTTCTGGGATTTGGTCAAAATCCAAATTGTGTCGACCAAAACCCTTAGATTCAATGCCTTTGACCTCAAGCAGATTTTGCAGTTCCGAACCAAACATGCCGGTTGAACCCACAACTGCAATTCGCATATTCATTTCCCGCTCGGCTAACCTGTTTATGCAGTCAAACTACCAGAGGAATCCATGACATTCACGCCACTCAAAATTGCAGGTGTCTGGCTTCACACACCCAAAGTTTGGCCCGATGACCGTGGAACATTCCATGAGGTATTCAAGCTCTCGCTAATCTCTGAGCAACTTGGCCGTGAGTTTCAAGTAAAGCAAGTGAACCAGAGCACCTCTTCCGCAGGTGTAATAAGAGGTATCCACTGGACCGATAGCCCCGAAGGTCAAGCAAAGTATGTTTCGTGTCCAAAGGGATCTCTTTGGGATGTCGTCGTTGACCTTCGACCGGATTCAGAAACTTATGGGCAATGGGACTCTCGGATCTTGAGTGAAGAAAATGGCCAATCGCTTCTAATTTCAGAAGGTATTGGTCACGCTTTTTTGGCACTTGAAGACGGTACCGTTGCAAATTATCTCTGCAATTCGGAATTCAACCCTGCGGCCGACAAGACAATTAATCCGCTGGATGAACGACTAGCAATTGGTTTTTTAGAAAAGGCTAATTCGTTTGAAATTCAAAATTTGAAATTGAGCACTAAAGACTCTCAGGGTGCCGCTTTTCAACCAAAGTAGGCTTTTAGAACTTCACTTGAAGGTCCGTCCATTTTGATTTGACCATGTTCAAGCCAAATGGCGCGGTTACATACTGAATCCACAAGTTCACGTGAATGTGTTGCAATAGCCAGGATTTTTGTGCCAGAAACTAAATCACGAAGTCTTGCCTCTGCTTTATGTTGAAAATCTGCGTCTCCAACTGATAGCCATTCATCCATAAGGAGAATCTCAGGCCGCACAACGGTGGATACTGCAAATGCCAAACGGAGATGCATGCCTGATGAATACGTGCGAACAGGCATTTCCATAAAGTCACCTAGCTCTGCAAACTCAACTATCTCTGAATACTTGTCAGAAATCTCTTGCTTAGTTAGTCCAAGCAACTGCCCACGAATGTAAACGTTCTCTCGCCCGGTTGCCTCTGGATTGATTCCCAAACTAATGTCAATCAGTGAACCAACCTCGCCGATAATTTCGGCCTTTCCTTTAGTCGGTGCATAAACACGACCTAGTGCACGAAGCATTGTGGATTTACCAGCGCC
>JAHEEQ010000327.1:0-15685 GCA_024640585.1 Micrococcales bacterium | reverse complement strand
GCCAAGTAATGCAACTTTGTCGCCCTCTCGAAGCGAGAGTGAGATATCTGTCAAAGCCTTTACTAACACGCGCCCGTTCGGGTCGGCGTCAAGCTTTCCTCCTGTAGCAACATTCAGGATGCTTGAAGTTAATGAACGCCCAGTTGCATTAAAGATTGGAAATTCAATTGAAACGTTGTCAAAAGTGATCTGCGCCATCAAATTACACCCAATACGCAATCATGTGTCGATACTTCTTATATGCAAGCAATGTGACTGCCCAGCCGATGCCAGCAGATAACAGCGCAAGCCACCAGTTTTCCCAAGTTGGCCACTGACCCATAATTGGTAGTCGTACAATCTGCAACCAGTGATAAATCGGGTTTAGGCCAAGCAACAAGTGAGCGAGTGAATTATTTTCAATGAGCTTTGGGTACCACATCACTGGGGTCACATAAAAAGCAATTGTCATTACAGAGGAAACAATTGGTGGCATGTCCCTGAATCGTGCACTCATCATCCCAAGGAGCCAGACTACCCAACCAATGTTGAGCACCAAAATAACTAGGCCTGGGATTAAGGCGATAAGTGTCCAGCCTGGAAAACACCAAAAGAAAAGCAAAACCATAGGCAGAATAACTAAATTATGACCGGCAGAAACTATATTCCTCCAAACCGTCCTCACTACATATTGGTAATGCGACAGATTTAGCTGCTTGATCATTGCCTCCGAAGAAATAAAGGTCATGCATCCGTCATTTATGGAGGTCGAAACTAGACCCCAGAAGATGATGCTTGTTGCCAAGAATGGTAAGTATTCCGATAATTGAGTCTTAAAAATGAGTCCAAAAACTAGACCCATGGTGACAATCTGGGCAGCCATCCCAATTGTGAGCCAAAAAGGACCCACGACCGATCTCCGATACGCTTGCCTTGTATCCTGCCAGCCCAGCATAAAGGGGACAGTGAAGTTACGCATTTTCATTTCGGGAACTCTTCCTAGCTTTTATCAAAATATCAGTAGATTCAACGTAGAAACCATCCAGCTTTTTAACGTAGACAGCTTGGCTAAACCCTTTGGCTAAAGGCAGCTCTCCAAAAAGTCTCTCAATACCATGTTGCAGGGTGCCGTCAATCTGCCCTGTCTCAAAGGGAAACATGTCATAGCTCCAGGGGAAACTTAAAATCTCAATAAAAGCTGAAGAACGACATAGGAACATTCCCCCAGCTGGAAAAGAGATTGGTCCCTGCCATCTAAGCTCGTCCGTGATACCTAGAGTGCCAACTAACTTTTGAGTCACTTTCCTGCTTTGACCCCACCTAAAGTTCATGCCACGCAATAAGTCACGACTTTCGGCAAAGCTAATTGCAAGTTTTGGCGAAGTCTTCATCAGCGTAAGCGCCCTTCCCAACTTCACTGGGTCTAGCAGGAGGTCAAAACTTCTGTTGGCCCAGTTGGATCCTAAGCCTGACGGGCCGTGATTACTTTTTTTTGAGTGCACGTGCAAGAAAAACTCATAATTTTGAAGTTCACTCGAGAATTCGACCAAGAGTGGGCCAAAATTTCTACCAACGTTTGGAACAACTCTGATGTCCAAATTGAAATCTCTATTGGAAAAAAGTTTCCTTATCTCTGACTCCTGCTTATTCTCCATGGTTGTTATAAACAAACTACTTCCCGGAGGCCAATCTTTGGTTAGGTTAAATAATTCTCGCGTGAATTCTGGATAGTAAATATGAGCCGTAATTGCGACAGTGGATATGTCTACCATTTTTTGTCGAGGCTCAGGCACTAAATTTTTCTTTGAGTAATCTGCATTTGGAAAGAGTTCTGAAAAGGACTTCCGTTTTTCTAATGTGAAGTAAGCTAATGCAACTAATTTTGAAACAAATGTTCTTCTATTTGTTTTAGGCATCTTGACTTTTCATGCTTTTAGGGTCAAATTTTTCTGTTTTTCGCAAAAGAGGAACTTCAAGGTCCAGAAAAGTCCTGAGACTTTCACGAGCGGAATCTAGAGAGTACTCCCGTTTTACGAAATCTATAGATTTCTTCGAAATCTCTTCACACATAGGGGGAGACTCCAAAAGTGTAAGGATTAGCGACGCGATTTCCTGTTCGTCTTCGCCTACTAAGGCTTCCTCGTTATCCTTGACTTGAATTCCCTGGAAAGCGACACGCGATCCAACAACTGGTATTCCAAATTTCATAGCTTCTATGGTTTTACCCTTAACTCCGGCACCAAATCGGAGTGGGGCAACAAATACAGAATTCTCATCAAAAAGTTTTTTTATGTCGTCTACTTTTCCAGGAACCCTAATTCGGTCATTTGCCAGAGACAAAATTGTTTGATCTGGAAAACTGCCAGCCAACGTAAGTATTGTGTCGGGTTTCTTCTGCCAGACTAGCGGCATAATTTTTTTTGCGAGAATTTCGGCAGCATCCCTGTTTGGTTCATGCCTGTAGCCTCCCAAAAACACCAGCGCAGAAGCATTCTTAAAAGAGTTCTGTAGTCGAGGTGTTGGTGCATCGCTCCAAAGGAAATATGGAACGAGTGTAGAAATTTGTGTTTGAATATTCCTTGATGCAATATAGGCCGACTCCTCCGTTGAAATCGAAAGAATCAAGTCAACGTCACGAAATATTCTTTTCTCTTTTACTTCCATCGTCAAGCTGTTCAAGTAAATGAGGGGGTTTCGCTTTATTTTCGCCTGCGCTCGCAAGCGTAAGTGGTGTACATCATGCGTTAAATAGGCGATGGGTGCCGATGAATTACGGCGAATAGATTTTATTGTTTTGATCGCGATCTCAGGCCGTGCTATCCAAGCACGATCCAACTGACTACCGTTTGACCCAATCCACTCTTCAAAAGTTTCATTGGCGTCAATGACTTTCACGCCTAATTCAATTAGGTCTTCATAGTATGAATCTCGGACCGGTAAAGCAACGGGAAAGAAAACCACATCTTTGCCCATGCATCTAAGTAGTTTCAAATATGAAAAGGTAAGCGAATCACCAGCGTTTGTGTCAGGCTTGGGAATGGCGTGGTCGACAATAAGAATGAATCCCGAATTTGGTTTGGATTGGATTTTACTGAACTTGCCAATAGGTCTCGGCAGTCTTTGTCGCAGGCGATTTTGTCTGAACAGTAAGTCTCTGTAGCTTCTAGCTGAATTCTGAATGTAGAAGTTTGCAAGTCGATTTGCTAACGGGAGCAGGGTAGTTGGTATCCAGTCGAATTCTCCTACTGGCATGGATTCTTGATTCGATGGTTTTAGACCTGGCGATAATCTGAAGGCGGCATCTAATAGCCTGAATGGGTCTTCCTCGATGTGAGATTTAAGTTCTTGGCGCCACTTAACTTCAAAAGTTCGCAGATTCTTTACCTGATGTGCTTTGATACCCTCTGTGCTGTCTATACCGTGGGACATTCCTTCGAGGTGAATGACTTCGGATTTATGAGCGTACCAAGTCTCGAATCCAGCTTTACGCAATTTAAATGCTAAATCTGCGTCTTCGCAATACGCCGGAAGAAATTCTTCGCTGAAGTAACCGACGCTTCGAAGCGCCTCGGTCCTTAGTAATAATGACGCACCTGAACAGTAGTCGACCTGCCGATCGATGTTAAACGCCAAGGTTTCAGCATTTCCGTTTCGTCCGACATTCCAGGCGTTACCGTTTCTCCAAAAAATACCGCCTGCCTCTTGGAGAGTCCCGCCTGGGTAGAGTAGCTTGCTTCCTACGAGTGCGGCTTCAGTGTGTTCCCTAGCGACCTCAAGAGCCTCAAGTAAAAAGCCTTGGTTCACTGAAGTGTCGTTGTTCAGAAGGTGAATCCAGTCGTAGTGAGGGCCTAAAGCCTCAAAGGCGTTGTTGCATGAAAGTAAAAATCCTAAATTAATGTCATTGTGAATAACTTTGATTTCCGGAAAATAACTTTCTAGGCTCGCTCTGGTTTCATCAGTTGATGCATCGTCAACAACCCAAACGTCAGCAATTTTAGAATCTTCTGTTTTTAAGATGCTTTTCAAACAGTTTGATGTCAATTCCCAGTTGTTAAAAGCCGGAATTAGAATGGCGATTTTGCCAATGGAGTTTGGTCCTACATAAGCCGATTGCGAGATTGACTCAACAGAGATTTTAGATGCGTTTGTCGTACAAGTTTTCTGGATTATGCGCACTGACTTAAGGGCGGACCTAAGCAGGAACAGCAATGCCGCACCTGAGACTCGTCTAAAAATGTCTAACACAGTTCAAAGGATAGCCGTAAAGCCTTCTTTGAGTCAGGGAACGTTGCCCCAAGGTTTTAGATGTATAGACGTATTTCTGTTAGTTGCACGTAGCAAGTAGATGTGCGGATAGGGCACGCTGGTCATCGTTAATGCCGATTTTTGCAGGTATGGTCTCAACACCAAAAGTCATGTGAATCGGCTCACCCACCTTCATTTCATCTATCTCGATGGCGCTTTTGAGTTGAACTGAATTTAGGGATGTTCTTTTTGAACCAACAGTTAAAATCAAGCTCTGATCCTTTATGAAATTGGGTACGTCGAACATGAGCTGAATTTTCTTACAACTTGCCTTCAAAGTGATCAGCTTGGAATCCTTTCCGACCCAACCATCTCCAAAAGAACTTCCGCCCAATAAAATTCCCTCCTTGCCGCCGAGAATTTTACTTATCTTCGCGGAAACGGAATATGGGCTCAGGCTATGTTTTTTCAGGATTCTTATTGCGTTAATGGATTCTGCGTACGGGAGGATAAGTGGTGTCATAGTTGATTCAGAATTCAACAATTTCGGATAGAGCTCTACAGCTGCAACATTTAGAAAATACTCTCGCTCTGAGTTTTGACGCACATATTGTACATAACTTGCGGACACGGCCACTAAGAAAATAAGGACTGAAGCAATGGATATAAGTCGTCCACTGACTTTGGATTTTATCCCATTTCTTTCATTGATTAATATGCTGAGGGAAATGATTGAGCAGATCATTACTTTAAAATGAAGCGCGTACCACGGATTGAGAAGTTGAAGTTGATCATTTGGTCTAAATAGTAAAAGCATTAGCGCTGTCCCAAGCCCATAGGAGAACAAAATTTGAGGGGCCAAGCTATTGCCCACGGTGTGTTTTGTGGAAGTTTTGCGCACTAAATATGAGGAATAAATTAGTAGCAAAATAGATGAGCAACACACTAAAGGAATTGACAAATCCTGGCTCACATTCTCCAGAGTCTGGGAAGTTACTAAGCCTGCAGATGGAGCTGATAACAAAAATGTTGGTATGAAAAAGCTATTTGATTCAACCTGTGACATAAGTTTTGAGATTGCGCTTGCCTCTTCAGTAGAAGAGGCAAGTCTGAGAGATAATGCGAAAAGCGCTGATGTGCACGTATAGACGACGGTTGAAAGCTCTAGAATTCGATTTGGCTTTCTAATTCCAAATCTTTGAAATAGTGCAACCAAGATGAGTGCGAAAGTTAAACCTAAAGCATAGCCACCCATGAAAATAAAAAAGAGTAATAGCCCAACAATGGCAGCCACTAATCCTTGAACTAAGTAGCTTTCCTTGGTTTTGGTTTTGGTTTTCGCTAAATTATTTACGAACCAGATCATAATCACTAGACCTGTAAAAGTTCCAAGTTCCATTCCGCGGGGATAGGAGCCAATGAGGCTAAACAATACTGTTGGAATTAAAAGGCTTACTAGGAAAGAACGTCTCGTCATAAGGCCGTTCTGGGGAACTACTTGGCTTCCTAGCATCAGTGATAGAGCAAAGAGAACCAGCCCGTAGACGATAATTTCGACTTGGGGATCAAACTTAAATAGGACTGAGCTTAGGTACGAAAACCACCGATAGCCATTTGTTGCCTGCCCTCCTCCCCACGTAAACCAAACAACTTGGTCAAGTTTTCCACTCAGTAATAAATCGATATCCTTTATGAACCAGAAGTCTGCTTGCCATCTAGCAGCAGGGGCGGACCAAAACCCTCGCGCGATTGATGCTATCGCTAGCACTAAAGAGTAGCCAACGTAAAAACTCTTCATAGCTTTCAAGCTAGGTTTTGAGAATAAAGATGTAGGTTTCACGTGCTTGCCTAAAGTGATCTGCGTTCAATTGTGTCTGTAATTGGTATTAAATTGCCGTTGTGAACATCGTATTCAAAAATAAAGTCGCTGCTTGATTCATTTGTCGCGTTCGCTTCATCGAGAGACGAATATCCGAGTATGTGACTATTTGTTCGAGTGTTCGCAAGCATTATGCGTTCGAAATTTTCCGCCAAGCCCTTTGGATCATTTTTAGAAATCAAAATAATTGAAGAAGACAATTTTGAGGATTCTAACCAAGCGCTATCCAGAGTAGATAGGAGTCGAATTGCGTAATCTTGCGTGCCCCTAAAAAAGATTGAACTCGAGTTAGAGACATAAAAGAAATTCATGGCTAAATAACCAACTAAGAAAATGCGCGCAGAAATCCTCAAAAGTCTTTCTCTCTCATTCAAGGCTTTCGAGAAGACAAATATTATTACCAACATTGGTGCAGCTAACCAGCGTTGTTCAAGTCTTATTGTTACTAGTCCTGGCAATAACGCAAAAAGGAACAGAACGGGCCAATAAAGGTCAATTCGATTCAAATCGTTTTTCGCCACACGGCCGCGTAATTTGCCTATGTATTTTGCGCAAAAGATAGCAGCAGAAACGAAAACTATTGCACCTAGGCTTTGTAACCAGAGTGGGGCAAACTCATAACTCACACCCACTAAGTATCCGGGCCCAAAATTTATACCGAAAACTTGCAGCAACCCTTCGCAGGTGTGTATGAACGTAGTGTCCCACCTAAAACCCAGTTCGGTAACTGAACCAGTGCCGACTATCTGAGGAAAGTGCATGGCGCTTTTGATCCAGGCAAGAACACACAATGGCGCGGCCAACATTAGCAATAGGGAATATTTTGTTCGTTTCCTTTGAAAGGATAAAAGTGCGATGTACATAGCCAATGCCGCGAAAATAGTTTGAAATCGTTCATGAGAAAAACAAATTAGAGTGAAAAAAGCTACTGCCCCATAGAGGTACTTTAGGTTGCTCGTTTTTGAATGTTTTTGAATGAAGATTAAAATCAAAGCAAATAATATGTTGTTGGTTGATTCCATGACGCCAACAACTTGGGATGCGTTGTATTGCAGAAATCTAGATGTTAAAAAAGATAATCCTGCAGCAACGCCAAACAATCTGTTAGAGAAATTTTCATTTACTGCATAAGTAAGCAAAAAGGCCGTAAGTGCAATTAATGCACAGTTTATTAACCACCATACATAGGGGTTTTCACCTGCGACCCTAAAGGACAAAAATTGAGCAATGTCGCTTACTGGTCTAAATCGGTTCGCGAGCGTGCTGCCAAAAATATTTTGAATATTTGAAGAAGATGACGATTTTTCTGCATTTAGTAAGTATGTAGGATCATCCAACGAAAAGGGTTTCCCAGCTAATTCAATGTAAAAAAGAAGCGTAAAGGCGTAGAAGAAAACTAGTAAAACCACACCAGCAGAGACTTTCATATTTTGAGCTAGGTTGTACCTCGCTAAGAAAGGAGAGGCCTCTTGTTTTTTTAGGCCCACTGACCGCGCGCTATAAATTTGTCTTCCCTAGTTCACCTGCACGCAATTTTGACCAGTCTGAAATCTGTTTCAAACAAAGCTCCAGAGCCTCCGAACTATCAGACAAATAGCTTTGGTACCAAGAGGCCGTTTTATCAATAGTTTCCTTGGTACCCCACAAAGGTTGCCAATTAAATGTTTTCTGCGCGAGCGAGCTGTTCAACGACAATAACTCTGCTTCGGCGAAAGAAGTCCCATGCTCAGCTAATTTTACGCTTGGAATTCTGTCTTGAAGTAGCCTCAGTAATTGCCTGACTGAAACAGGGGCCTCCTGGATTGGGCCCAAATTAAATGCCCGATCAAAGTCAGATTTATCACTTCCAAGCATCCCGGCCAAAATAGAGAAATACCCGTCAAGCAGTGAAATAACATGCTGCCATGGTCGAGTCGCATCAAAATTTCTTACCTTGAGAGTTTGGTTTGTTTGAAATGCCCTTATGAAGTCTGGCACTATTCGGTCTTCCGACCAGTCCCCGCCTCCAATAATGTTGCCGCCGCGGGCAACGGATAGTATTGGGGCCGTCTCCTTGGTTCTAAATAGTTCTCTGTAACTATTTATCGTGAGTTCGGCCGCCGCCTTAGAGGAAGAGTAAGGGTCTTTCCCGCCGAGCTCGTCGTTTTCAATGAAGGCTCGTCCAGTCTCAAGATTTTTATAAACCTTGTCAGTTGTGACACAAAGAACACCCTTTACTGACTGGGTGTTCAGGACTGCCTCTAAGACGTTTGCGGTGCCTTGACAGTTAATATCGAAGGTCTCTCGTGGGTAGCGATAACTCCTGCTAACGAGAGGCTGAGCTGCAAGGTGCAAAACTAGATCTGGCTTAAAATTCTGCATCGACCTCAGAAGTGAAGGATAATCTCGTACGTCACCTGTATTGCTCGTGACAAAATTGTGTACCTCAGCGGCGTTAAAAAGATTTGGCACAGTATCGGGCTCTAATGAGTACCCAAGAACTTCGGCTCCTATTTGAGATAGCCAGATAGACGCCCAAGATCCCGTGAACCCTGTATGCCCGGTAAGGAATACTTTTTTTCCAGAAAGCGCCTCAAACGAAATCATGGTTATTTATAACTTTGAACGTATTCAGCGATAGATTCGGCAATAAAATCAAGCATCTCGAATGTCAAGCCCGGGTAGGTACCCACCCAAAAAGTTCGATTCATGACAATATCGGTATTTTCCAGATTTCCAACAACTCTAAAATCTACGTTTCGGTACGCGGGTTGTTTCAAAAGATTTCCTGCAAATAGTAGCCTCGACCCAATTTTCCGCGAATCCAAAAACTTGAGTAACCCCGCTCTGTCTACTGGGCTAGCCGGGTCTAAAGTTATGGGGTAGCCGAACCATGATGGGTCTGAATTGAAAGTCGCCTTCGGAAGGATTAGGCCCTGGACACCTATAAGTTTTGATTTCAAATATTCAAAATTCCGTTTCCTGGCAGCAGTAAATAATTCTATTTTCTTTAGCTGCGAGAGGCCCAATGCAGCTTGCATGTCTGTTGCCTTCAAGTTGTAGCCAATGTGACTATAAATGTATTTATGGTCGTAGCCACGTGGTAAGTCACCTAACTGCCATTCGAATCTTTTTTGGCATGTGTCGTCGTGGCCGGTTTCACAGTAGCAGTCTCTTCCCCAGTCCCTAAAGGATTCAACTTGCTTTCGCACTAGGGGCGATTTAACAAAAACTGCGCCCCCCTCGCCCGTTGTTATGTGATGTGCTGGATAAAAACTCAAAGTAGCTGTGTCGCCGAAACTACCGGTTTTCTTACCGCCATAAGTTGATCCCAAGGCATCGCAAGAATCCTCAATTAGCCATAAATCATTTTCTCGGCACAAAGACTGGACAGTGTCAAGGTCAAATGGGTTTCCAAGGGTGTGCGCCATCATGATGGCCTTAGTTTTTGGGCCAATTGCCTCCCTGAGCTGTTCTGAAATGGCGTCGTAGGTCCCTAACTCGATATCTACCACTACCGGTATCAAACCATTTTGAATTATTGGGTTCACCGTAGTGGGGAATCCCGCCGCTACTGTTACTACCTCGTCCCCTGGTTTCAAAGCTCTTTTACCGAGTTTTTGACTGGTTAGGGCACTCAAAGCGACCAAGTTGGCGCTTGAACCGCTATTTACAAACACCGCGCTTCGTGCACCGACATATCTTGATAGTTGTCGCTGAAATTCTTCGTGAAATCTCCCTGCAGTTAGCCAACCATCAAGGGAAGCATCTACAAGAGCAGCGTAGTCATCAGGAAATAGCACTTTTCCAGATACAGGAACCACCGATTTACCGCGAATAAAGGAGGTCTTCTTTAACTCAACTTCAGCAAACTTTGAAACTTCACCTAGGATTCGTTCTCGAAAGTCTTCTTGGTTCATAGAAGGTAGCCCTAGTCTTTCTCGTTATTGCTTAGATTTTAGTCCTATTCTCTTAGTTAGAAGTTTGTGTTGAAATTCTTGACTTAAATAAGGGGAAAGTGGTCGCAATATGAAGGCAGTTTTGTTAGCAGGGGGGCTTGGCACCCGTATGCGAGAAGAAACAGAATTTCGACCAAAACCTATGGTTGAAGTTGGAGGGCGACCAGTTTTGTGGCACATAATGAAGGTTCTTGGAGCACAAGGCATAAATGATTTTGTTATTTGCGCTGGATACAAAGCAGAAATGATCAAGCACTATTTTTATAACTACGCCCTTGAAAATTCAGATTTCACTGTCAAATTAGGCGATCATGATCGCATAACTTATCACGGTCCTCATGATGAGATGAGCTGGACTGTGACTGTCGCTGATACTGGACCAGAGACAAATACTGGTGGGCGCATCAAGAAGATAGAAAGATATCTTGATGATGGGCCGTTCTTATGCACGTATGGTGATGGAATTGCAGATGTTGACCTGTCAGCCCTCGTCAAATCCCACAGAAATATGAATAAAGTTGCAACAATGACATGCGTTCAACCCACCAGTCGATTTGGGGTAGTAGACACAGATCAGCTTGGACAAGTGGTCGCATTTAGAGAGAAACCTCAAGTTCAAGACTGGATCAACATTGGATACTTCATCTTTAATCAATCCATCTTCAATTACCTAGATGACGATTCCGTATTAGAAGAAGCGCCTCTTCGTGACTTGGCACAAGCGGGACAGGTTAACACGTATCGCCATAATGGTTTTTGGCAACCCATGGATACATATAGAGAATCTCAAATGTTAAATGCTGCCTGGAATTCAGGGAAAGCCCCATGGAAAATTTGGTAAAAATGAACTCTAAAGCAACGCCAATTGCAAAATTTGAATTGGAAACTTACTTCAAACAAACTGCAGATTTCTATAAGTCAAGCGTAAATTTAACAGACCTTGCTGGCAGAGCAGTCGAAGTTCCAAATGATGATGGTGTACTTGTAGGCTACCTATTGCCGATGGGTCGCCTTGATAATTACGACAATCATAAAATTACTCTTCTGGGAAAATGGAGGGCAGATCATGAGTACGCCTATCCAACTAGGTTTCCAGTCACGTTTGACGGAACACGAAATTGGTTGGCTAATGCGGTAATTGAAAATGCAGGGCGACTGCTTTTTTGGATTGTAGATTTACACCTTCGTCCGTTAGGGCACATTGGCTTGGTCTATGACGGAAATACAAATTCGCTCGAAATTGACAATGTCCTGCGTGGAGTTCCGGATGTTCCTGGAATTATGGCCTCCTGTATGAAGCGTATTGAAAAATTTGCTGAACAGGAATTTTCAGTCGAATCCCTAACTTTGAGGGTACTGAAGTCAAACTCTAGAGCGGTCGGTTTTTATCAACGACTTGGATACATTGAAAAATCTTCAATTCCTCTCGCAAAAAATGAAGATACCGGCTTTGTGAATCTAGTTCCGGGACAACCGGAAGTTGATCAGTTCTTAGTTTTAGAAAAATCCCTAATTAGTGGGCAAGGAGTTCCGGACCTAATTCTCACTGCTGGTCCGGACATAGGCGCTAAAGAAAAAGCTTTTTCGTTTGATGCGATTTCGAATGGCTGGAACTCTCGTCATTCAGACTATCTATCGTCTTTTGAAAAAGAATTCGCAGATTACGTCGGTGCCGAATTTGCCATGGCAACAAGTAGTTGCACTGGTGCCCTTCATCTTTCTCTTTTGTCTCTGGGCATAGGTCCAGGAGATGAAGTTATCGTTCCAGAAATTACCTGGGTCGCTACTGCCTCAGCCGTCAGATACGTTGGCGCAACTCCTGTTTTTGCAGACGTTGATCCAGCAAGTTGGTTGATTACTGAGAAGAATATAGAGGCAGTCATCACCGAAAAAACAAAGGCCATCGTCCCGGTTCACTTGTACGGATTTGCTGCACAAATGCCGGCAATTATGGCCATCGCTAAAAAGTACAGCCTTTTCGTGGTTGAGGATGCGGCTCCTGCAATTGGTTCACTTGTAGGCGACCAGGCGGTCGGAACTTTTGGTGATTTTGGATGTTATAGCTTTCAGGGCGCAAAGATGCTTGTAACCGGCGAAGGCGGCATGATTGTCACAAGTAATCCGGAGCTTTACGCTCGAGCTCGCAAACTCCAAGACCATGGAAGAAGGCCTGGTACTTTCTGGATTGAAGAACTTGGATACAAATATAAAATGTCAAACGCAACGGCCGCTTTGGGACTTGGCCAACTTCATAGAGCTGAAAATCAAATCAGCCGTAAACGGAGAATTCGTCAGTGGTACGAAGAGGAGTTCCAGGGGATTGACGGCGTTCGCATGCAATTCGAAGAACCCGGTACTCGCTCAATTCACTGGATGTCGTCAATTGTTCTGGGGAGTGAAACCGGCCTCAACAGGGATGATTTCATATTGAAGCTAAGGGCGGGAGGGATTGATTCTCGTCCCGCGTTTCCAGCAATAAGTCAATATGAATTTTGGCCAGTCCCCTCCAAACCGGGTCCAATTGCGCTCGAGATAGGAAGGAATGCGATTAACTTGCCTAGCGGAGTGGGATTGACGAGAGCTTCAGTCGCCAAAATAGGAGAAGCTGTTAGAAGTCAAATTTCATGACAACAACCTCAGAAAAGCTGGCAAATGCCTCGCGAATTAGTGCAGTAAAAATGACTGCTAGCGCCAAAGCGGCTCACATTGGGTCTTCATTGTCAATAATTGACATGCTGGCAGTGCTTTACGACGGATTAGGGAACCCTAGTCTTAAGTCATTTCTTGACCTTAAATCTTTTTATGTATCAAAGGGGCACGCTGCTGCCGGCACCTACGCTGTTATGGCGAATGCTGGGGTGTTTCCTAAAGAATGGCTAGACGAATATTGCGAAAATGACTCCCCTCTAATTGGTCATGTAAATAAGCACGGGGTCCCAGGTGTTAATCTTTCAACCGGTTCATTGGGTCATGCTTTGCCTTTTGCTACTGGCAAGGCTTATGCCGCAAATTTAGATAAGCAGAGTAAGAACTTCTTTGTTGTCTTGTCCGACGGTGAATGTGACGAAGGGAGTAACTGGGAGGCTGCCCTAGTCGCCTCCCATTTAAAGCTTGCTAACTTAACGGTTTTAGTGGATAGAAATGGACTGCAATCACTCGGGAGCACTGAATCCACAATTTCTCTTGAACCTTTTACTTCAAAATGGCTCTCTTTTGGGTGGACAGTTGAAGTGGTAGATGGGCATAATCACCAGGAGATTCACAATGCTGTCTTCGGAGACCTCGGTACTAGAACCTGTCCCAAAGTGGTGATCTGCAACACAATTAAGGGCTATGGGGTTTCGTTCATGGAGAATACGGTTTTGTGGCACTACAAATCTCCGTCAGGTGAATTGCTCTCAAAGGCACTTTTGGAGTTAGAAGGCATGAATTGAGAGATGCATTCATCAAAGAGCTCGAAAAAGCTGCTTCAAAAAACCCAAATATATTTCTCATGACCGGTGATTTGGGCTATGGGGTCATCGAACAATTTGCCGAAAAGTTCCCTACCCAATTTCTCAACGCTGGTGTGGCAGAGCAAAACATGATGGGTATGGCTGCTGGGTTAGCAGATTCTGGTCGCCTGCCCTTTGTGTATTCAATTGCAAACTTCCCTACTTTTCGCTGCCTTGAGCAGATCAGAAATGATGTCTGTTACAACGAATTACCAGTAACGGTTGTCTCTGTAGGAGCTGGACTTGCTTATGGTTCTCTCGGTTACTCTCATCACGCTATTGAAGACCTTGCAGTTATGCGAGCCCTGCCTGGAATGAGGGTATTGTCGCCCTGTGATCCAAATGAAGTAAGGGCTGCAATTAATACAATTCTTGCCGACCCTTGCCCGACTTACCTTCGCCTTGGTAAAAATGGGGAACCAAACATCACGTCCAACGACTTTCAAACCTTACCCGATGTCAACATCCTAAAGCCTGGTAATGCACTTTTGCTATTAGTCACTGGCTCAGTCGCTGCACAGGTTTTGGATCTCACCAAAACTAGCGAAATCGACGTAATTAGAAACTCTCAGGTTGCTTCAATTCCAAAGATTAAGCCGCTAAACCTGGCAGGTATAAATCTCCAGCAGTTTTCCACGGCAATTTCTATCGAAGAACATTCCATGACTGGTGGACTTAACTCCGCAATATACGAATACTTTCGTGAAGTGGGCCAATTTCAAAGGGTTTTTGGCATAGGTCTTAGAGATGAAATTCGACGCGACTCAGGCCAGGCCGACCATTTACGTAACCTAGCTGGATTAAGCCCATTAGGAATTGAAACAAAAATAATCGAATTACTTAGAAATTAATCTTTTCCTCGATCACAAAAAGTGGCCGATTTTTAACTTCCTGTTGTATTCGACCCAAATACTCTCCTATCAGTCCTAGTGCGCCCATGTTCAAGCCGAGAGAAAGTAATGCTAGGCAAGCCAATGTCGTAATGCCAGGTTGTGGTTTTCCAAAAATAGCCCCCCCAACTAGCGCGAACATAAAAATTAGCGAAAGTAAGGTGACCAATATTCCAAATCCTGAGAGGATCCGTAAGGGCTTCAACGAAAATGACGTAACGGCTGTAATTGCTGTGCGTGAAATCGCAAGAAAGTTTGCTTTACTTTTGCCAGTGTCCCTGGGCAGCCTATCGTAGGCAATGCTCGCTGAAGGAAAGCCGAGCCAAGAGATTAGTCCACGCGTAAATCTCGCCTTCTCAGGCATCTCAATCAGCACTTCCAATACTCTTCTTGAAATCAGTTTGAAGTCGCCGGAGTCCGTCATCGTTGGAGAGTCGCTTACATTTTTTAAGATTTTGTAAAAGATCTTCACTGCAATTCTGCGCCACAATGGCTCTCCGGTTCGAGTTTTTTGAACCCCATATACAACGTCAAAGCCTGATTTCCATTTTTCCACAAATTGCGGAATTAATTCCGGCGGGTCTTGCAAGTCGGAATAGATGACCATAATTGCATCTCCAGAAGCGTGTCTATATCCCGCGTCTATTGATGCCTCTACGCTTGGCCCAAAGTTTCGACTAAATCGTATGTATTTTATGCGGTTATCATTTTCTGCAAATCTAAGAATTTCGGTTTTCGTCTTGTCGGTACTGCAATTATCAACAAACAGGATTTCCCATTCAAGGCTCGTTGCCTCGGCTGCAATTTTTATGCGATTGACCACCGAATTAATTGATGGCGCTTCGTTGTAGACGGGCACAACTATCGAGAGCTTTGACAAATTGTTCCTACCCTAATTAGACACATGACTTAGGTCAATTTTACGGCCAGAATGTTTAATACAAGATCTCGATTTTTCAACGCTGGGCATTTGGATGTGAAACTTCGTATGAGCTCAGGGAATGCCACTAAAAATAAAAATAGACCGTACGTAGGAAGTCCATTTCAAATTTGTGGAGATTAGGGGGGTCGAACCCCTGACCCCCTGCTTGCAAAGCAGGTGCTCTACCAACTGAGCTAAATCCCCGGGTCTTGGTGCATTTGTTGCTGTGTTTCTACGTTTGGATCCCTTGTCTCAGTTGAGAAAGGCTTCCTGGTGGGCCTAGGAGGACTTGAACCTCCGACCTCTTCATTATCAGTGAAGCGCTCTAACCACCTGAG
>JAHEEQ010000034.1:21910-30564 GCA_024640585.1 Micrococcales bacterium | reverse complement strand
CTCTGATGAACGTGAACTCATCGGAGATTTACTAAAGTACGGTTCATCAGTTGAAGTTCTCTCACCCAAAGACCTCAGATTGAAAGTAAAAGATGAAATTCAAAAGGCCATAAGGGTCTATGAATGACACTTATTGGGAAGCGTGTTTTTGACGATCTGTACCTGCATGTTTCTGCCATTGAAACAGTGCAAGAAGAGGCACACCAAGCTTTAATAAACGCTGCATTTAAATGCATACCTGAAGAAAGATCTTCTGCAATAAATGTAGTTAAGCTTAATCTTCGCTCAGGAAAAATCTCGCTTCTTGAGTACGAGCCATTCGAGGAATCAGCTTTTCCAACTTTATTAGGTAGCTGGGTCATAGAACCCTCATCAGACACACCAACCTATAGAACATATCGAACATCGCTCAATCCACCGATTCTTCACAGGAAAGAACTACTAGTTACATCAAATTACCCAAGGCGCGAAGAATGGCAAAGGCTCACAGCTGAGGCAGAAGAGTTAGGTTTATTCGATAACACTCGAACAATTGGATTTAGGAAAAATTGGCTGCAACTCGTCGCGGGAAAAGGCTACAGTCTTTCCTCGACAGGCTTTACTCCTCTTGGAAATTCTCATGATATTGAACAAACTGAGAATGAATCGAGATCTGACAAAGTTCAACGTCACCTTACTGCACTGAACAGGGCAACACTTTCCGCTCCAGTTCAGATCCTCATCAAGCACGGACTTTTGTCCTCCGAGAGTTCCTTCTTTGACTATGGCTGTGGTCGAGGAACAGACATGTCGGCACTTAAGGATGCTGGAATTTCTGTCGGAGGGTGGGACCCTCACTACGCACCTGAAAACGAAATTCAATCTGCTGATGTCGTTAATTTAGGTTTCGTGGTTAATGTGATCGAAGATTCAGCAGAACGAGTTGAAGCGATTCAAAAAGCATTTTCTTTAGCAAACAAAGTTCTTGCTGTTTCAGTGATGTTGTACGGACCTGAACAGCCAGGAAAACCATTTCGCGATGGCTTTTTAACTTCACGAAACACCTTCCAAAAATACTTTTCCCAGGGTGAACTCAAAGACTATCTTGAGCATGCACTTGGGCAGCAAGTGTTCATGGCAGGCCCAGGTGTAGCACTAATTTTTGCAGACAAGGATGCAGAGCAAAATTTCAACGCCAAGAGATTTAGAAGCACTGATTTCACTGAAAGATTGCTGACTGCCAGACTCCTAAGGGTTAAAGAGGCTAGAACTCCAAGAACAAGAATCCCCCGTTTAACTAAAACTGAACGGCAGTTTCAGGAAGCCTCTGAAGTACTTCACAGGCTATGGACCTTATCGTTAGATTTAGGACGTTATCCCGAGCCTATTGAGGTTAGCTTTCTTGATGAGTTACTAGCAAAGACCGATCGATACTCCCGAGCACTCAGACTTCTGCAAACACATTTCGACCATTCGCTACTTGAAGCAGCTTCGACTGAAAGAGCTGACGAATTGCTTTTGTACTTGGCTGCTCAACAGTTTGAAAAAAGGCCGACATACAGAAATTTAGAAGCAAGACTTCAGCGTGACATAAAGTACTTTTTCAATGATTACAAGACTGCGCAAACCGCAGGACTCCAGCTAATCATGAGAGCAGCCAACCCCTCTGAAATTTTGTCTGCATGCGATCAAGCGTCTGAAGAGGGACTTGGATGGCTTGATACAAATCAAGCGTTGCATTTCCACATAAGTCTCCTGGAAAGGCTTCCGGTTTTGCTCAGAGCATACGTAACTTGCGGTCTTATCGTTTGGGACTCAATGAGTGAAGTGCATCTTGTCAAGATTCACATTGGCTCAGGGAAACTGACATTTTTAGAGTTCGAAAACTTTGATACAACCCCTCTTCCGCTTCTCAAGCGGAGAGTCAAAATTAACTTGCGAAAGCAAGAGTATGACGAATTTGAGTACGGCTCTCTTCAGTACCCTTCTACGGTTTTATACAGAAAGAGCAGGTACATGAATGAAGACACGGATGGCTATGCTGAGCAACTTGCATTCGATGAGTCCCTAGAAAGTACAGGTTTGATAGACGTGACATCGTTTGGACCTGGATTTGAAGAACTAACAAATCAACTTGAAACTAGACGGCTCTCTATTTCAGGATTTGAGCTAACGCCTTCAGAGTCAATTCCTTCACTGGATGACTTCTGTGGAGCCAACTTTAAGTATCGCGACTTCGTTGAATGCGGACAAACACAAAAGCGGCTTGGTGTCAGTAATGTCCCCCTCAATCCAAAAACCTACAACGCACTTTCAAGACTAGCTTTGGAAGTCTTAGATCCTGTCATTGATTACTTTGGATCAATCGTCTTGACATACGGATTTAGCTCATCCGAACTCGCAAAGAAGATTGATTCAAACATTGCCCCAAAGCTCGACCAACACAGCGGCCATGAATGCAATCGGCTCGGAAATCCAATTTGTGATCGGCTAGGGGCAGCTGTTGATTTCTATATCGAAGATGAAGACATGCTTGAAGTTGCTAATTGGATCGCAAGCAACACGACCTTTGATCGTCTTTACTATTACGGAAGAAATAGACCATTACATGTAAGTGTTAGCGACGCCCCGCTAAAGCAAATTTCTTTGATGCTCACCTACGGTGAGGGTAAAAAGATCCCAAGGACCCTTAAACCTGGACAGTTGATTGAACCTAGCCAGGAAAACAATTAAAAGTATGTGGTTTTAAGATCCTCATGAGATATTGTTTGTGTGTAAAATAACAAACAACGAACTTGAATCCACATACGTATGTCAAATTTTGAGTATACTTTTCCATCCATAAGAGGTGTTCAGGCCGGCAGGGAGTACTACATATCTATGTGCCCACTGCGCCTCATTCCTAGGATATTTCTTTTTGACGACGAAGAGCTAACTCCAGAATTACGGGCGCAAAGAACGCTGAACAGAAGTCGCATACCGGAAATGTCTAGGTACATCCTTGAAAACAAAAATGACTATGTTTTCTCAGCTATTACCGCCTCAATTAACGGTGATGTTCGCTTTACACCCATAGGCAACAAAGTTAGCGATGATCGGATGGGAATTCTTCATGTAGACATGAAGAACCAATTCATCATAAATGACGGACAACATCGACGCGCTGCCATTGAACAAGCAATCAAAGAAGACCAAACGCTGAGCGATGAAACAATCGCCGTTGTCTTCTTTGTTGACCAGGGCTTATCAAGAAGCCAGCAGATGTTTGCGGACCTGAATCGACATGCAATTCGGCCTTCTAAATCACTTGGTCTACTTTACGACCAACGAAATGATTTAGCCAAAATCGGAAAACTTGTCGCCCTGAAATCAGAGGCATTTAGTGGCATGGTTGAACTTGAAAGAAGCACACTTTCTGAACGTTCACGAAAACTTTTCACACTAAGCGCTCTGTGCTCTGCTACTTCAGATTTTCTTGGTCTTAAGGAATACAAGACACAAGAGGATGCAGCTAACGAAGCAATCAAGTTTTGGGATGAATTGTCAAAACACATCCCCGAATGGCAACTTGTTCGCAAGTCAAAGATGACTGCTGGAGAAATCAGACGTGATTTTGTTCACTCTCATGGAGTCTTACTACAAGCATTTGGGAGAGTTGGTGCAGCCCTTAACTCTGGACATAAAGCTGACTATTCGGCTCTAACAAATTTAAAAAAAATTAACTGGTCTAGGGCTAATGCCAAAGACTGGGAGGGGCGAGTAATGCTAGGAGGCCGCCTGAATAAAGCAACCAATAGCGTAATTTTGGCATCCGCATTTATCAAGAAGTCCATCGGAATAGAACTTTCTCCTGATGAACGAAAAGCCGATGCATCCTTCAACAAATCAAGAAAAGCAATGAGAGATTAAAAAGATGGCATCTAACCTTTCAGTGAAAATTAACTCAGCAACAAAAAACATTGCTGATTTATATCGTGCCGATGAATTACCGTGGATCATTGGCTACAGCGGAGGCAAAGACTCGACAACTGTATTGCAGCTTGTTTGGCGCGCAGTTGAATCCATACCAGTAGATGAGCGCACAAAGAAAATCTATGTAATTTCAACAGACACACTTGTTGAGAATCCAGTTGTCGCTCGCTGGGTACAACTATCACTATCAAAAATTAATGTTGCCTCTCAAAAAGGCAAGATGAACATAGAAGCTCGTCGATTGGTCCCAAAACTAGAGGATAGATTTTGGGTGAACTTAATTGGCAAAGGCTATCCAGCACCACGACCAAAATTTAGATGGTGCACTAGTCGATTAAAGATAAATGCGTCTACTGACTTTGTTCGTAATGTAGCGACCGAACGTGGAGAAGCAATTCTTTTCCTCGGCACACGCTCAGGCGAAAGCCAAGCACGTAAGAAGGTTATGGAGCGACACGAAGGTAGCACGCGTGAGCTTCTTAGTAGAAACTCTGATCCTCGTCTTGATAGAGTCTGGATCTTCCCCCCTATCGCGGATTGGAGTAGCGATGACGTTTGGGAATACTTGATTGAAAACGAAAACGCTTGGGATCACAGCAATATCGAGTTGTTTCATCTATATAAAGGTGCTACACCAGACGCAGAGTGCCCCTTAGTCGTTGATAGCACAACGCCGAGTTGTGGAGACAGTCGCTTCGGATGCTTTGTCTGCACGATGGTCGATAAAGACAAATCGATGATGGCGATGATTCAAAACGATGAAGATAAGAAGTGGATGATCCCACTGGCTCAACTGCGTGAAAATAAATTGAGTACGTCCGACGATTTTGTGAATCGCGACTTCAGAAGGATGGACCGCACTTTAACGGTTTATCAAAAGAAAGAAGGTCCTGGCCTCATCCATGGACCATATAAGCAGTCCTATCGAGAGGAGCTGTTGCTTGAGCTTTTAAAAGCTCAAAGTCAAATCAGAAAAGATGCTCCGCATGGTTTGGAAAATTTCGAACTAATCTCACTCGAAGAACTTGAAGAAATTCGGCGAATTTGGGTTGACGAAAAACATGAAATCGAGGATAGCCTTCCTAGAATTTTCAAACTTGCAACAGGAAAGAAATATCCAGCTACTGACTCTGATGAAAAGCCACTCTTTTCTAAAGAGGACTTGGACATCTTGAAAGAACTTGCATCTAGCGAAGATGACCCGGATGGCATTCATTACCAAATGTTGCGAGAAATGCTTCATACAGAACAAAACTATCGTGGCGCTTATCGGAGGCACGGAATTTTCGAATCGTTAGAAAAAACCTTAAAGCAACACGCATTCATAAATGCAGAAGAAGCACTTGAATTTAAGTTGAGTCACACAGACCAGATTTATACCTACTCAGAAGTTTCTTCTGAAGATGAGCTGAGTGACTTAGCTGAAATTGACCCCGAAGACGAGATCGTTAAATGATTCTTACAAAACTAGCCCTTCACAACTTCGGTATTTACGCCGGACGACATGAAATCGATATCACGCCCAAACCAGACCGCCCAATCATCTTGATAGGAGCATTGAACGGCTCTGGAAAGACAACACTACTTGAAGGGATCCAGTTTGCATTATTCGGAAAATTTGCAAAATTTCTCGGCAAAAACAAAACTGCATACCTAGACTTCCTAACAAATTCGGTGAATCGTCGGAACCTTCAAGACTCTGCATCAGTCAGTGTTTCCTTTATTACGAAGCGAAGGGGGCGACAACAGCAGTTTGAAGTTGTTAGAACGTGGTCTTTAAAGACTCACGGAGCATCAGCCGATACTGTTCAAGTATTCAAAAATGGAGAGCTTGACTTAGAGCTTTCTGAGCGCTGGCCGGAACTCTCAGAGACATTCTTCCCAAGCCAACTTTCTGATTTGTTTTTCTTCGACGGTGAACGAATTGAGTCATTGGCTCAACCTGCACGTTGCAGCGAACTAATTCGTACAGGACTAAATTCATTACTGGGATTAGATCTTGTGACTGATCTATCCAAAACACTGCAAACCCTTGATCGTCGACTCAAGGTAGAGGGTGTCAGTGAGGAACATAAAGAAAAGATTTTGCGCTTGAATGAAAAAGTCACAGTACTTACTGATCAACAGCAAAGCTTAGATCACGAGATGTCGGAAATTTTGGCCAAACTAAGTGGTCTGCAATCACAACTAGAAACGCTCCGGTCGCAATTAAAGCAGCAAGGTGGCGATCTTTTCGAGCAACGTGACTTACTTGTTCAACGTCAAAATGAGTTGCTATCACTTGTATCAAGCAAACGAACAGAGTTAATAGAACTTGCCTCTTCGAATCTACCTTTAACTTTACTTGAAGGGATGGTCAAACAATTAGAAGCATTGGCCAGAAATGGTCTCACACTCGATCAAAAGGAAGTTGTTCAAGACGCGCTTTCATCATTTAGCTCTAGTGTTATCAGTGAGCTTTCTGGACGCACAGAATTTTCCGAATCGCAAATTGAATTTCTAAGAAAAATTCACTCGACTTTGATCGAAATTCAAAATGATGATGACTCCAGGCCAGAAATCAACTTTTCCAAAGAGAGTATTTTCAGAACCAGGACTGAAGGCACTCACAACCGTTCAATCGCCTTAAAGCAATTGCTAGAGTTAGGAAAATTTCAAACAGAACTCGATCAAATTGAACGTCAACTTCTTGCCGTCCCAGACGCCGTTAAGCTTGAACCTCTATTCATAGAAATTAAATTAACAGAAGATGAGATCAGATCTCATGAGTCCAAGCGTGATGGGTATCAAGACCAAATCGATAGAGTCAAAAGAGATCTCGAATCGTCAACTAAGCAATTCCATACAGCTTCAGACGAAATTCGGAAAAATGAAGCTGAAGAAAAACATCTCATCAAAATGCATGAACAACTAGTTCGTGGACGTCAAGTTCTCGCAAATTTTGAGGAAAAGATAAGAAACAAACACATCGCGAATTTACAAAAACTGATTCGTGAAGGCTTTGAAATTCTTCTGAGAAAAAAATCATTTGTCAGCTCGATTTCAATTTGTCCCGACACCTTCATGTTAACGATAAAAATCGTCGGGGAAGGTGCCGTACCAGCATCAAAATTATCCGCAGGTGAAAGACAACTACTAGCTGTTGCAGTCTTATGGGCTCTTGCACAGGCTTCAGGACGAAAGTTGCCAACCGTGATTGATACACCACTTGGACGACTGGATAGCAGTCATCGCAAATCATTTGTACAGAACTACTTCCCTTACGCCGGAGAACAAGTCATATTGCTATCAACAGACGAAGAGATCATCGGCTCTTACCACCGCACACTAAAAAAACACATTTCGCATCAGTACTTAATTGAATACGATGATCGAAAACAGTCCTCAGAAATTGTTAAAGGCTATTTCGAATACTCGAAGGAGGTTGCATGATTGATACCGTACGAGTTTCCGAAAAAGGAAAAGTTCAGCTGATCACTCTCAAACGAAGAACAGGCATACAAAACTGGAATACTTTGTGCCGATGGGCTCTGTGCATTTCTTTGAACGAAAATTCAGAACCTCCAAACGAAGATATTCCATCAGACAGTTCAATTGAGATGACTTGGAAAACCTTCACTGGAGGTGATGAAGAAATTTATCTAGCCTTGATCAAACTAAGGGCACATAACGCAGGGATTTCACTTAACAAAGAATCCCTGACACGATATTTCCGGCTGCATTTGCATCGCGGAATTTCCTACATGTCAGGGAATCCGAAGCTGCTGAAAGTTGAAGACCTTATCAGGCTTGCCGCCTAGGAGAAGCCGTGGCTCTTCTATTAGAGCTCCCAAAACGCCTTGTCTCGCATCTTTCGAACATGCTTATCTCCGTCGATATAAAGGCTGTAGTGCTTTTCAAGTCGACGGATAGTCTCCATAAGACCTTCCTGCTCTGTCTTATCGTCTTTGTTAAAAATTGCCTTGATGTCAGCATTTTTAATCTCAGCAACACGGTGAACAACCCACGTCAAGATGTACGAAGCGTAATTGTTTTCTCCGGTCTTAAAGTGCGTTATGTCTTGAGTTGACAGAATCACACCAACGCCATATTCACGACCTTCTTTCAAGATTTTCCGCAAGCTACGGAAGTCTTCCTTCATGAAGTTATCAGCTTCATCAACGAGGACCATTTTCGTGATTTGTCGAAAGTCGCCTTTAACAGTAGGTTTTCCTCTTTTTTGCATCTGAGAATAGAACAGATCGAGAGTTAAGGCTACTACCAAGTTTTGAATCTGAGGTGAGTAGCCTGCCAGTTCAATCACTGTTACATCATCAAGCATGTCATACAGTGACTGCACCATCTGAGCATTCGGTTCGAAAATTTGATAGGAGACCAAACTGTCCAGTGCTGCATATAAAGAATCCTCTTCAACCTTATCTTGCTGAAGAAATAGCTCCCAAACTGTAGCCAGTGTTGGAGCGGGATTTTTCCAAGTGGCGCTATCAGCCAACACAATTCCAGCCCCTTCGTATGCATCAAGGATCAGCTTTCTCAAGCGAAGTTGCTGCTTCTGTCCAAGGCCAAATGCTTTAGCCATCGTTTCAGTAAAACCTGTTGCAATGTGCAACGGCAACATTGGCATGTCGCCATACAAACTTAACGGGTTGTATGGAAGTCGATGTAGCTTTAAACGATTGGCTTTGGTTGCGCTACAGAATGCG
>JAHEEQ010000034.1:0-21878 GCA_024640585.1 Micrococcales bacterium | reverse complement strand
CAACATAGTCTGACTTGTAATCAAAAATCAAAAGTCCTATCGGGCCCCCATCAACATTAGAAGCCTTACTACGCATCAATTGAGTCACCAATGACTTGGTGAATTGCGTCTTACCCGTTCCCATGGTCCCAATAATTCCGGTATTGGTATTCATGAACTTTGCTGTATTGGTTGGCTCCCAAAAAAGTGGTTGATTTCTGGCTGAATCATGCCCAATCAAAACCTTTAGAGGGCCCGCCTCTTCGGAGGCAGGGACAATACGATTAGTCAAATCTTCAACAACAGGGGCAAATGAGCTTTGGGTTTCTTTATTAGGCTGTTCAGTACGCGTTAGCACTGCAGGAGGATCGCTTATTTCAGCTTTTTCAACAGGCTGCTTCGTCTGCAATTTTCCAAGTAACAAGTCCTCAGGAACATTGCATGTTTTAACGAGCTTGGAAAGTGCCTCGCCTGAATCGGCGCTGATTAGGTCAGGTAGCAAACCATATGGAAGCTGGATCTGGATCAAGCTATCTTTACGTTCGTAGACAGGAGAGAAAAACGTACTGGATTCGATATGCGCCAGAACTATTCCTTCCGCGAACTCAGACACAGAGCCCAACCCATAGTCCCCCTGTTGCCACCACTCTCGCCGATCAAGCAGTTGATGAAGTCGAGTTTCATCCAAAACCTGATACAGCTTAAATTTTTCAACCTGCATCAGGACTTGACGAATAAATAGTGATCTGTAAAGACGTGACGCGAGTGTGTCCGGGCCAAGCACCTCTTCTTTTAGATAACGCCCCAATTCGAGCGCCTGTTGGCCAGCATAGCTAAAGTCAGGTCGAGATCCAGTTTTCACCTCCAATGGAAGCAAATACAACTTATCGTCTTTAAAGCCTACAAAAAGTACGTCATCAGAAATCGCTCCCTTTCTGTATCCATGAACTACACGGGAAAATTCACTATCGCTCATTTTCAAACCGATGTTGCCCGAGACGCGAATCATCTCAGCAACAGATAAAGGAACCCAACTGATATCAGAGTCACGAAGCATTGCACTAACAAACTTGTAAGCGCCAATGATTCCGTGTTTTTCCTTGCGTTCTGTAGCCTGAGCTGTCAACATTTTCAACAGCCATTCGCCATTGAATGCATTAAATTCAGACAGCAATCTCTCAGTTGTGACACGACTATCTTTGTTTAGTAGATGCTCAAATAAATCGACCTGTTTAGTCACTGTAATAGCATCATATCCAGAGCTACTTGTGTACTGGTCAGAGTAGTGAATCAATACAACGTCTTTTTGAGCAGTAAAGAAATCTAACGTAACTTTTGGATCAATGATTGTTGTCCAGAGTGCGCTGTCATAGGATCTAGTTAGCAGTTCTTTGAAATCAGAACTAACAGCTAATCCAATCCCAAGCCCATGGTACTGAGCGTTTGGAAGAATAGATGGCCCCCAAAGTGAGCCAATCGACTGAGCCAGTCTAAGTGGTTGATTAGCCTCTACATCTACTTTTCTCAATCCAAAAGAAGTGAAGTAAGAGTCGCCCTGAGTTTCAGCAGCCTCGCCAGATATCAATCCGTTACATAAAACACCACTCAATGATTCACGGATTTTTACGTTAATGCACTCGACAGGAGCGTTGTTTCTGAAGAACGCCAAGTGGGCATACTTCAAACTTTGACCTTGTTGCGGCGTTTCAAACTTACTGTAAGTGAGACGACCACGAATCAAATCGATTAAGAGATCAGACTCAGCCCGAAAGTCGCTTGAATTCAGTTCGAGCCAAACTTTGAGCTCACCAAGCTTTCCTGATTCAGCAAACTTATCGAAATCATTTTGTTGTAATTTATCGTCATAAAGATTCACATGAATTGGAATTGACTTCTCTTTGTGCTTTTTAAAGTGATCTATAACGCCAAGGAACAGCTCTTCTGCTTGCCCTTGGTGAATCGCATTGATGATCAACGGACCCGTATTACCCGCAGAGAAAATTCGCGAGTATGCGTAAATAAATTCAGAAAGCTTATCCTTGACCAAGCGACGAACAAAGCTATGACTGACATCCTTTTGGGGAATGATGTCAAGCCAGAACCTGTTGTCACGCACGGGGGCTAAATATGCGTAACCGTGTACAGCGTGTGGCACAAAGGGCATCAACCCAGATGCAACCAGTCTGTTCAGCGTGACATCAGGCAATTCAGAAAATGAGAGACTGTCTGAAGATTTTTTCTCTCTATCAATAGAAGACACTAAGTCCAAGTGATATGACAGAACAAGCGGATGAATTGGCATCAAGCGCTCTTTTCCATCACGTCGATGCAAACCAATCCGCATCAACATTTTTTGCTCATTCGTCAATACACGATCGATCTCAATCGCGTTAATTACATCTTCATAAGCACTTAAGACATCGGCAACAAGTCTTCGGTACTCAGTCCCCCAAGCTACTAAGCTAGGGAGCGTTTTGTGCTTACTATAGTAATCAAACAAAGCCTTATAGGACTGATACACATCTGGATGAGTAGCTAAAAGCGTTTCAAGACCAAGATCCTTATCACCATCATTAACCGCCAAAAGTCCTTTGGAAATCGAGTCGGCCTCATAGTCCAGCAATTGCTGGCGAACTCCAATAACAGTGTGTTCTGCGTTTTCAAAAACGATCCGATGCTTACCTTTCGAATACTCAGCATTAGCATCATCATTGAATAATTTGATGACTCGCTCTTTTTCAAAGAGAAGCGGAACGCTAATTGTTTCTTGGGCACTTGGTCCTTCAATGTTTATTTTTAAACGATTTTGACCAGAAAGAATGATGAATTGAATCAATTCATTCTTAGTAGCTTGCTCTTCAAAATCCACAAGAGCAAACTGCGAACAATCAATTTCACTCCGATCTTCTTGCAGCTTGAATTCTTGATCTCCCAAGCTAGCTATGCGGAAGTAGTTCTCTTCCACTTGGAGAGTCACTTGCTCTTTTGCAGGCTCAATCCTGAAACAATTTTTTGCTTCCTCCAAGAAGAAAGAATCTTGCTGCACAAGCAAGCATCTAAATTTGTACTCTTCAGAAGTGTTTTCTCTTTTGAGCTCAACACTAAAAAATGTGGGATTTCCAGAAAATGGAACTGCAAGTCGAATCCTAGAGTTTTTTCCACCCATTCGGCTAACTGCAGGAGTTAGCGTTTGCTGAAGAATTTTGTTATGCCGTAATACAACTTGGCTGTCCTGAAGGTCATTTCCTTGAAAGACGAACTCTAAATTAGCTAAGGCCTCACCAGGCGGTACCTGTATGAGAACGCTCTGTTCTTTCTGGCCAGCTTTGGTACCGCTCTTTGCACGAGTAAACGAACTACCAGTTGAGACATCAATACGATCAAATTGAAGACCCTGCGCTTTGTTACTCTCTTGCGCACTGAGGTAATCTTCAAAGGGAAGACTTAGCCAGTCCTTTTTGTCGTAGAAATGTTCTTGTATAAATTTGGGACTGAACTTGGGCAGAACGGTCTCGAGGATGTCGCCGTAATGCTCTACTTGCTCTTCGATATGGCGACGTAACTGTCTATTTGCATCGATTCGATTTCGTACTTGGTTAGGCTGTCCACCAAGTGTTAGCAGAATGGGATCTTTAAACAAGCTCAATTCTGCGAAGTTAAGTTGCCCAGTATCTAATGAGTGAAACAGCGGTTTAAAGCCAAAAACCGTTGCCCCTTCTTCAACAATGATGTCTAACTGGTCCTCGAGAAGACACTTAAAAAGTGAGGCAGTACCACTACCAGGTGGAATTAATGATTTCAGCTTTTCTGAAAAGGTTGCTGGATGCCAAATTGCTTCTCTTGTTGCAACATCCATAGCACTGTTTATCAGCGTATCCAACATGCTGTTATGAATGATGAACAAAGACGCAGATGAAAAGACATCATTTCGGCTTGCAATCTGATCCCGCAAATGAGAGATGTAATTTTCAGTAAACCCGTTACCGTCTTCGTGATGAAGAACTGGAATGAGTTTGGTCCCGTTGCATTCAACATATGGATGCTGATGCTCACGATAGGTGATAGTCTTTCCGCCAGAGTGCTCTATGAAAGCTTGGAACAGAAGGCTAGAGTTATCTACGTCAGGTGATTTGAACTGATAGCGGAAACCTGGCTGTATTGCCTCGCTTGCCCATTGGATCAAGCAATTGGCAAGAAATTTTTCAAACTGTCTTGAGGACATAAACCGCATCTCCGCTATCACTCATACGCTCAACATTCCCCATGCGCTCATAAAACGCAACCAAGGCTTGCTTCGTTTGGTTATCCACATAAAAACCGCGCTGCTCAAATTCCATAATCAACTCATGCAACCTTAGTTTTGGTCTCACACCAATTGCCAAGTTGGTCATCAGCAACAAGTAGTCTTGGTTAAGAACAAGCACCCGCCCTGAACGTCCTCTGGATTGAATAAAGTCAGAACAAATTTTGTCTTCGAGCTCTTTGACATACTTTTTATTGACGCTCGCTCTTTCAGTTTTGGAATCTTCAAACTGCTCGATGGCGACTTCCTCCATTTGTCTAAAAACTTGTTCAATGTTTTCAGGACTGGTACGCGTTCTTAGGCGACGATCTGCAGTGAAGTCTTCAACGTATTTCTTCAACCTATTGAAAACCTCACCCTTTTCTGACGAATTTTCAACATCTGAATAAATTTGCCACAGTGGTCTTTTCTTATCGCCAACTTGAAGCACTTCAAGGGCAGATAAAACTGGAAACAGAAAGACACTCATTGCTGCAAATTTCTTATACCCATCATGCTGAATCTTGTAGCGCTCTAAGCTCGCTTTTTCTGTATCCAGGATGAAAAACAGAGGCTTGCTCTTTGGCTCACCATCGCGCCAAGTTCTTACATTCAATGCCAACTGAGAGCAGTACGAAAACGCATAGAGCTTCAATGTGTTACCCAACTCTTGTAGCAAATAGTTGGGGTGCTCCGCTAGGAAATGCATGTCTCGCTGAAATGCATCCGCAAGGTAAGGCAAGTAAGGCTGCTCCTCACCAAACGGATTCTGAGTCAAAGGCTCAATCTTTTCCTTAAGAACATCAAGCATCTCTTGCTCGATAAAGTTCAAGCGATCTTGAGGTGGCGTTGAAATAGAAAACTTTGCCAACAAACTTGTAAATAAAGTCCCCAATCTCCAATTCGCAGGACCTAACTTACTTTTCCCCATATTCGCAAACTGAGCATTGAACAACAGAAACAATGGAGAAAATTTGAAAATATCCTGATTCTCAAAGTAAATGCGATCGAGCACATCCCAAAACTCAGGAGACTCAAGCGAAGTGAGTAAGCGTCGCTTGCAATCTTCACGAAACGCCTCAAATTCATACTTGCTTACTTGGCTTTTAAAAGCATGACTTAAGACCAAGCCTGTGACCTTGTCCCAGTCAAATTCGTTTCCTTTGTTGCGCAAAGGAAAGTAACTGTCCAGCAGGTTATTGCGGACTTTAAGTTCACTTGAAATAGGAAACATTAGGACCCCTCATTCACAACGATCATTCCGTCATCTTGTCTTGCGGTGTAACGAACATCGCCGTCATAAAACTTCAAGGTCATGCTTGATTTAGCCATATCAGTCACTTGCTCAACAATTTCATCAAGCAATACAACTGCATTCTTGTCGTACTTGTTTGGTCGATATCCATCTTTTAATTTTTGAAGGAGCTCAAACAAATTCAAGTTAATCGCTATTGGCTTTAGAGATTGATCACCCACTTTTAGATATGCCATGAAATGTGAGCTGGTGATATGCATTTTTTGATGAATCGCGTCATAGTCAGGCTTTAATTCAACTGGAGCAGTCAATTTAACCTTGCCAAAAGAGCTAAGGAAAAGCTCACCTTGTATGTTCAACAACTCTGGAGCATTTCTGTTGGCATACCTTTGAATCCCATAGATTAGATCTAGTGAATAAAACTTGCGAAGCTCTTTTTTCTTGTCTGCACTGTTGTCAAACTCGTTATGAAGCCTCCAAACCTGGGCGTAGCTCTCTAACAACTCCTCTTCAAAAATAGGTTTGAAATCATGATGAAAATTGTTTCCAAAATCTTCGTTTTTCATCAGACTAAAGAATCGAATCAATGAAGCTGCACTACCTTGCTTAATGTTGCTCCTATCTACAAAGACTCCTTCATAAGCCATTGCATCTAGGAAAGCATTCAATCTTTCATCTGGCAGTGAAAGTTCATACTTCAAAACAAACTGATCAAGCTCTCTTGTATGAATTTTGACGGGATCAAATTCATTTAGACGAGCCACAAGTTCGTTGTCATCTCCAATAAACAAGTTGTCAAAGAGATATCCAGGTCCAACCAAAAGATGATGAATTAAGTCCAATAGCGCTCGAGTCGTAATGAATTGGTCTTTGATCAATCTCGCCTTGAACAGTTGAGTGATGATGAACTCTTGAACACTTTCAAGAGACAGCAACTTGTAATTTGCTAGTACCCTTTGATCACCTCGACGTGACTCGGCATCATTCTTTGCTACAAGAAAAAAAGGATTCGCTACATCGGCACTTGTTAACTTTTTTAACAGCGTACGGGCAAAGGCAGAGTAGGAACCACCCTCTTTTTGGAAGTTGAATCTCGCGTATTGCTCAAAGTCAAGGTAGTAGACATTTCCGTCGGGAATTGGACGAAGATTTTTGTTCAATTGACCACTCAAGAAGCGATCAATAGATTCCTTTATCTCTGAGTGGCGCGCATCTCCCTCATTAGAGTAGTTAGCAAGCATCCCAATATTGATGCCAAGAACCAGGGGCTTAGACCCACGCTTATGGTCATCAAACTTCTCATCAAGTGCCTGTATTGCAGATTGATGAGGTGCAAAGCTGTGTGTCGCATCTAGATGAAAGTCGAATTTTTGCTGGTACTCACTGAAGCATCTCGTCAGTATTTCCGACTTTCCATCGCCGCTACTGCCACACAGAAAGACGATTGTGGGCCCTTCAAGCGAAGCAAGGAGCTTACGGAGATCAGTCTCGATATCTTGCTGAACAAACAGCCAAGCTTTAAGGTCATCAAGTTCGTCCTTTTGTCGGTTTGATACCGTAGTCACCGAAAACGGGGATGATTTGGCTAGTACGCCAAGGGCTTTTGTAAGGGTAATAGTGCTCATGGCGTAGGCATTGACTTTGCTTTTTAAGCAATTCTATAGAGGAGGGTCGTGACACCAACACTGGGTGACACTAGTTTGAACCTGGTTCTCCAGCTCAACCCACTATTCGGCATAGATAGGGCCAGAATCGATAAAAAACCAAGCTACCGTAGTAAACCTTTTTTATTAAATATATCCATAAGAATATCAGACCTAGAGCTCACTGCATGAGCCTTGCTTCCAAAACTCATCCATAACAACTCATAAACCTTTTTGTCCGTCGAGCTAGATTAATTGGAATGAACGATATCAACGATCATGACCATTCGTTTAAGAGCCTACTGACGTAGTCCTTCGGAAGGCTGTGTCCCGCGCCTTGAACAACATTGACTCTCATTCCTACCAACTTACCAAAAGCAACTGCATTTGGACAGCTTTGCCAATCATCCGATCCCACATGAATCTCGCATTTCTGCGGCACAGGAAACTTTCCAGCATTAGCAAGTTCAAGCAACTTCTCTGACTGAGGCGGAATGAAATTCATAGGCCGATGCTCATCAGCATCCGCAAACTCTCCAACGATTGGAGACAAGAGGATCACGTTTCCAATGTAGGGTTCACCGATCAGAGCCTGGGCATGGAGAAATAGGTACCCACCAAAGGAGTTACAGATCACATGTGCGTCTTCCCGCCAAAAATACTCTTTAAGGTCGTTGGCAACGATTTCAACCTGACTAGTAAAACCAGCCGATTTGAAATCCCCTACTGTCTCACGCCCAGTAACGTCATAGCCTTTATCGAGCAACGCCTGCCCTAAACCTGTACCAATTAACCCACCCCATCCTGGCAGGTAGTAAACGGTCTCAGCTTTCTGAGGTGCTCCAGACTCCGCAGAGGGTTTCAAGACGCTGGAACCATTCGGATCCCAGCGTGGACAACTGTGACTGGCAGCGACCTCAGGAAAACTAGTTAGCTTGGGCGTGCGGCGTTGAGAAGCAGGAACTTGGAAGTAGTCAAAACCACAGCGAATAGCCTTTCCATCTTTGATATGGAATCCACAGTTAGAGCAGGTTGAATCTGTTTTTTTCATTTCAACTAAGTTTAGTGAACTAGTGATTGATATATTGGGTACCAATCCCGATCATGAATTAATCTGATCGGACGTTAGTTTTTCACCTCTTCTTACACAACAGGGACTTCTGACCAATCTGTCGTGTAGTTGGGTGACTTACGCTCCTGACGCATACCCCACTCTTTTCGCATTCCGCCTGTGCTGACCGTAACTGTCCCGCGCCCGAAGCGAGAATTCAACCCATCTATTGCCTTCATCAACCGGTTTTCTCCGTTTGCTTGTGGTTCAAGCAAATCACCTTGGACCATTGAAATCGGTGAGATATCGCCCAGCATGATTCCTGCTTTTTTGTACTTGTAGCCATCGCGCCATAGCAGCCCAGCCACATGCTGCACCCATCGGTTGATAACCAGGCTGTCATTTGTAGGTTGAGGCAATGGAACCGCCATGCATGGGTTGTACTGGGGTTGTTCCGGCTTGAATCGATTAGTCTGGAGAAACACCTGTAATAGCGCTGCTTGCCCATTTTGGGCTCTCAGTTTCGCCGTTCCGTTGGCCACGAATACGCTAAGTGCATCCTGAATTACCGCAAGCTCAGTGACCGGCTTACCGAACGAGCGACTATTTACGATTTGCTGCTTATCAGGCACATGCTCTTCAAGATCGATACATGAGATCTCCTGCAACTCTCTTTGCGTCTTCTCCATCACCACGCCGAATTCAGAGCGCAAAGTCGGAGTGTGCGCTGCACGGAGTTCTTGAACGGATTGGATCCCATGCAACGCTAATCGCTTAGTTATTTTTCTGCCAACGCCCCAAACTTCATCAACTGCAATCTGCCCCAGTAGCTTTGTCTTTTGAGTTTCATTTAGGTCGTTGTAGTTGAATACACCTTTGGATCTTGGATGTTTTTTGGCTATGTGATTAGCTAGCTTAGCAAGCGTCTTTGTTGGGCCGATACCCACGCAAACAGGAATACCTGTCCATCTGAACACCAGATCTCGCATTTCATAGCTGAGGTCTCTAAGCTTTGGGATGCCAGTCAGATCTAGAAAACTCTCATCAATCGAATACACCTCTTGCCTTGGTGCGTAACTAGCCAAGATAGACATGACACGGTTTGACATGTCCGCATAGAGTGCATAGTTGCTACTAAGAGCCAAGATGCCGTGTACTTCTGCAAGCTCTTTGCATTCAAACCAAGGCTGCCCCATCTTGATGCCAAGTGCTTTGGCTTCATTTGAGCGGGACACTGCGCATCCGTCATTGTTGGAAAGCACAACAACGGGCACATCTCTTAAATCTGGACGAAAGACCCTCTCACAACTCACATAGAAGTTGTTGCAGTCCACCAATGCAATTTGCGCAACCATCCTTCGTCACCATTAGCAGAGCTTGTGCAGATTGAATGTCACAACACCCCAGACAATAAAGTCATCTTCCTCCTTGATCAACCGTGCAGGATAGATTGGATTCTCAGCGACTAACTTCACAACCCCACCTCGTCGATAGAGCCGCTTAACGGTGAACTCATTGTTCAACTGGGCAATCACGATGTTGTTGTGCTTGGGATCTATGCTGCGGTCTACTAACAGCGCATCTCCCTCATAGATCCCTGCCCCGGTCATTGAGTCGCCCTTGACCCGAAAAATGTACGTAGCCTCTTTGTTACGGATGAGCTGCTTGTTTAGATCAATGCGTTCTTGGGCGTGATCTGCTGCTGGAGATGGAAAGCCTGCAGGAATGTTCCAGCCACAAACGTCAAGCGTGATGCTGACGTCAGAGACAAAAACTGGTTGTGGAGTCGAATAATTTTCTACATACATGCTGATGAATATACTGTATATTCATCCAGCATATAAGTACACAAATGGACTAAATTCTCGGGGCTGACTCGGCTCTCAGCTCAGGCATGTGGGACCAAGTCATCATCTCCGCAGCCTTGGCGGGATCAGCGCCTAACCATGCATCATGCAGATCTGGAGCAATGATCACAGGGGTACGCTTCTCATCACCAGGCTTGTGAAACTGACGCATCACGGGGTGCTCGTCGGCGTTGACCGTCAGCATGGAGAAACTGACCAACAGTTCCCCAGAAGCTGGATCAGTCCAGCGGTCCCAAAGGCAGGCAATTCCAAACGGATCACCAGAAGTTAGTTCAATCTTCCAGCGCACCGCCCTACCCGACTCATAACTTGGTTCGTAAAAGTTATCGACCAAGACGAGACCGTATTGACGTTGGCGCCAAGCAGTTCGATAACTTGGCTTCTCAGCCGCTGTCTCACTTCTAGCGTTATAAGTATGACGGGCGATCTTTTCATCTCTGGCCCAAGAAGGGATCAGACCAAACTTGGCCAGACCGCAAGCAACTCGTCCAGTCTGGTGACTTTTCGCAACAACGGGCGCAGCAAATCCCGGGTATGACTCCGCTGGGTAAACAGGTGGTAGCTCTACTCCCAGCTTATCTTTGACCCACTGGCTCTTTTTGGTTGGCGTGAAATTTGTGCACACGGTAGAAGTTTAGTAGGACTGGCGAATGGAAACGAATAGTCTCAGGAGCTTCACTCATAACAGGGTCTGAAGCTAATAAACATAGGAGCACAGGACACATTCAGAGCCCGTCCAAGTTATCGGGACTCTTGGGATTAAAGGTTGCTCTAAAGCAAAGGAAGAAATTAAATTTAATGCTTTGCCTACAAGGTCAAAACATGTCAACAGAAATTGAACTGTCTCATAAAACTTACCTAGATACACGTATTCGCCGTAAGCTAAATGTTCGAGGCATTGAGTTAGATGAAGATTTTTTATCCGATCTAGTAGTTGACTATTTGAACCGCTACAAAGATAAGCCTAGACCGACAATTTCAACTGCATTTGAAATTTACATGAACGAAAACCTCTCTGCTCACCGTAGAAAATTTCGCGTCAATGCTCAACACTACTACAGACTTTTCATTGAACATTTTGGCGATGTTCCCCTTGATGAACTTAGGCACTCACACATTACAGAATACAGAGATGCCCAGCTTGCTAGAGGTCTGCATCCGAACAGCGTGCGCAAACATAACAACATGCTCAATGCTATGGTGACGATGGCATTCAAACATCTTGACATCGATCGACTTAGTCCATTCCGCGGTTTACAAATTAGAGGTGAGATGGAAAATATGCGGCCTATTCCGATGATTGACCGTATGTTGCTTTTGAAAGTAAAAGAAGCAATGACAAAGCATCTTTCGACAGCACATCTCATAGGTCTGATACAGCTGAATACCGGGATGCGAATTTCTGAGCCATCGCTAGCAAGACTAGATGACTTAGTCCTAGAACATGACATTCCACATTTGTGGGTCCGAAAAAATAGTCTCACTGATAGAAAAACAAAAGCAAGTATCAGAGCTGTTCCACTTGTTGGCATTTCCTTAGTTGCGGCCAAAAAACTCTATGAAAGAGCTCAATGGGAAAAAAGCGAATGGCTAGCACCACAGTACGCAAATGAAATTGGAAACTCAAGTTGTTCGGCAACTTTAAATAAATCACTTAAGCATCTGAACTTCAGAAGTCACATGTTTCGTCATGCATTCATAGATCGATTGAAGGCTTGCAACGACATTCCTCTACCCCTAGCAGAGTCAATTACCGGACACGGAAGAAATGCAACCGACTTTGCAAAATACGGAACTGTCGGGTACAGCCTTGAGCAGAAGCTTGAAGTGATTAAAAAAATAGAGATCTAGATTGATGTAAGAAAGTTCGACTGCGTAATAGAGAGAGTTGAACTAAAAGCATGAGTCATACTTATCACCTATGAAATATGAAGTAACCCGATTTAAAAATCTGACTATCGCATTGAAAGAAATTGAACCCTTTGTAAGAGATGGAAAGCACCTCTTAACTGGAAAACCGTTTCAACGATTCGGAAACATGCGATCACGCGAGGTTCTAGGAAATTGGCTGATATGCGCAGTAATCAATGCTCAATCAGGAAAAGATTCACATACTTTTACAAGTGACCCGCAAGGAAGTGATGGAATCATTTTGAACACTGAAACTGGCGATACCTGGGCAACCGAGCATGTGATGGTTGGTCAGGCATACAACTCAAAAGAAAAAAATCTTTCTATTGAGGATCGCATTATTTTTGCATTCAGTAAAAAATTGAGCAAGGGTGGCAAAGCATACGCATCAGGAAAGCAACTCGTCATTTTTCTAAATGTAGATGGCGGCCCATGGCACCCTCGCAAAGTTGCTAAAGAACTACCAACATCTTTAAGTTTTGCTGATGTATGGGTTGTGAGCCTTCTTCCAAGCGAAGACAACAAGTATGTTTACTCAGTTTCGCAACTAGGAACAGTCGATCGAGATGCACCTACTTGGATAGTTCGTATTGACAATAATTTTTGCTCTTGGACTGTCTCGTCCATACAGTAGAAGTCAATGACCTACAAAAGATTAGCAACAGTCTTTTAACGTGCTTATTTTTTTGTATAGCTAAGATCAAAGACTTGCAAAATATTTGCATTGAAGTAAGGCTTCTTAGGGCCGACTTTATTTTCCAAATCAAGATATCTAATCTTCGCGTATTTCTCATTTTCCAGTAGAGGCTTACGTAACGCATGGAACTCGTTGTTCATCTTGAAATCGCTGTACCGGACCATCATTCGTTTGCATAGCTCATCGTATGTCCAAGGGTATTTCTCCTTAATGTCTTGCTCTGCCAATTGAACTTGTATAGCATCTGCGTCTTTCGAGATTTGTATTTTTGATGCGTTTGCTAGGGAACTCTTTTCAAGTTTCACCTGAAGTCGGATAGCAACAGCGTACTCACACTGATCGTCGCTCACTCCCTGCGCAAGAGACTTGAGATGCTCAATGAGTCGCGACTCGTCCGCTGAAACAATTACTGCACCTACATCTTGGGAATGGGCAACAAATGACAAAGGTAAAACCAAATTCAAGATATCGGAAAAGTCTTTTTTAAACCATTTTTTCGCCAACAGAATGAAATTGCGAACGCAAGCGGCAGATAGCTCTTGAGCCTGTCTTGCAAGTGTTGAACTAGCAGTAATAAAGTGAATTGAGTTGTCCCGAATTTCAATCAATGCTTCTAAGTTCGCCTTCACTTCCGATGGAAGTTTGGAGTCATTCGTCTCATCAAGCTTCGCAATACATGCTCCCAATGTTATTGACTGAGGATTTCCTGCTCGATTTCGTTTTAGAAACTTTTTAGTCGACCTTTCTCCTGCTTTTGTTAATCGCGTCTCGTACACTCTTAGCGACGAAATGGCGTTTTCAGCATCTTTCAGGACTTTAGCCTTGAGTAATAACTCCCATGCATTAAGTGCCAGGATTGCAAACGTTTCTTCTCTGTACAGAAATGATGGCTTGTTATAGACCTCTACTGCAGCAGTTATAGCTGCGGCTGCTTTATCAACGAACCGTTGGTTAAGTGGTGGGCGCACACAAATCTCCTAGTAAAGAAATCTTACTGAGGTTCCTAAATAGACTGTTCAGTTGTCATCAAAATCTCTTGAAAGACGAAACATTCAACCAAAAGGGATGCCAAAGTAAGATGATTCCGAGAGTTTGCAAAAGTGCTCTAAACTCTGGAAAAGTTGCGTTATGCAACTTTTGGTTTATTACACGGCTCATTACACGGCGCAATACCGCGCAAATAAAGCATTGATTCATATAGATTTTTTCAAGAGCCTACATTTCTACTATCCGTAGGTCCCTGGTTCGCGCCCAGGTTAAGGAGCCAAATAAAACCCCTTGTAGCAATACAAGGGGGGGTTCTTTGCACTGAACAGGATCAACGAATGAACTGATCAATGTAATCAGCACCAAGTCCTACCTCGATGTAATGCTTGCGGCACATCTCGATTTTGGTGAAGACATCTTCATATCCCGTTGTCTTGCCCTGATCATCCAGATAGACCATCGCACCATGGATGTTGAATTGCGTGATCATTTCTGGCTCACCCGCGACTTCGTCAACCACCAAGGTGTGAATTTCACCCGGCGGCTCGTACACAAACGAACCTGCTGTCGCCACCCAGTCGTGCTCAAGGTAACGCCAAGCCCCTTTGATGACATAGCCCGTCACCCAAGAGGGATGGATATGCTTGGATAAGACGCCCGATTTGCGAACCCTGAGCAAATTACACCAACTACCTGTGACGGTGTTCATCAACAACGGACGAAACCACACCTCGGGTGCTTGGGGCACCCACACGCGTTCATCTTCTGGGATGGCGACAACCGCAATTTCAGCCTTGATGCCGGGTTGTTGAATGATGGGTGTCATATGTGGCCTCCGTCTTTAAGAAATCAAATAACCGCCATCAACTGGCAAGATCACGCCCGTCACAAAAGCCGCCTGTGGGCTGGCTAAGAACAACACTGGGCCAGCAACATCTTCGGGCAGACCCCAGCGTTTCATAGGCGTTCTCATCAATATGGGTGCTGAGCGTTCAGGGTCATCTTGCAGGGCTTGGGTCAAGGGCGTTGCAATCCAGCCTGGTGCAACTGCGTTCACACGGATGCCGTCAGTGGCATACGCAATGGCCAACGACTTGGTCAGTTGTGCCACCCCGCCCTTGCTTGCGCTGTAGCCAGGAACCAAGCCGCCCCCAAAAAAGCTCAACATGGAAGCGGTGTTGATGATGCAGCCTTTTCTGGCTTTTAAGCCCTCACGCGCAGCCGCACACACGCGCATGGTGCCGTTGAGGTTGATATCGACCGTCTTTGCAAATGCCTCGGGCTCGAGTTCAACTTGCCGCTGAATCACACCCGCACAGTTCACAACCACGTCAAGCTCGCCCAGAGATTTCACGAACGATTCGACCTGCTGCGCATCACTGACATCGAGTGTGTGGAATTCAATGCATAAATTGGCATTGGCCTGAATGGCCCGATCGACTTCGGCGTGTGTGGCGCCCGTTGCTGCGACCCAAGCGCCCTCTCGCGCCATCGCTTGGGCAATAGCTTGCCCAATACCGCTGGTACCTCCGGTGACCAAGACTCGACGTTGCATGGCAATCAACCTTCCCTTTTTTGTTGGGCCATATTCTTTAAGGCAATTGCAACTTGTGTTGCATTTGGAATGGGCTCCACCGCACCAAAGCCTTGCGTCGACAATCCGGCAGCGACGTTTGCATAGGTGCCAGCCGCCAGCAAATCATCCCCAGCTAGCAAACGTGCAACGAATGCGCCACCGAACGTATCGCCTGCTCCTGTTGCATCTTTGAAATCACATTGAATCGGATCAATGTGATAGCGATGCGTTGAATTGGCAACGATGCAACCGCGCGCGCCCAATTTGAGGGCAACTATTTTTGCCCCTAGGGTCAAGCAATAGTCAACCAATTTATCTGGATTTGTTTGATCAGTGATCGCCACAACATCATCAAAACTAGGAAGGCAAATATCGCAATGTCGCATCACGTCTGACATGACAGCACGAGCTCGATCAATCGGCCAAAGCTTCAAACGAAGATTTGTGTCAAAGCTGACCATTGCGCCAGACTCCCGAGCCAAATTAATTGCACTATAGGCAGCATCGCATGCAGTGTCCGAGATGGCAAGCGAGATTCCAGAAATATGAAGGAGCTTTGATTTTTTAATACGGTCTCGCGGGAGAGTAGCCGCCGTAATTCGACTTACTGCTGAACCTTTTCGGAAAAAACTAAATTCATGACCATTGCTCGAATGGGTCACAAAATACACAGCAGAAAAGGCGTCCACATCAGTAATCACATCTCTGTGGTCAATCCCCTCCTGATCCCATAAATTTCTGAGCATGCGTCCGTAAGGATCATTACCCAGTGCACTGACATATGCAACTTTGGCACCATTTCTCGCGGCAGCAATGGCAAAGTTTGAGGTATCACCACCAAAACCTTGTAAGTAATTTTGGCTGTTGATACCGTTCGTTTGGTTGAACTCCACCATTGCCTCACCGAATGAGGCAATATCAAAAACCTTTTCCGCCGACATAGATTAAATGCGCCCGTATTTAGCCAAACCTTTGCGTAATGACTTTTCAGCAATGATCAGTTTCGCTTGTTCCAATTCGCGCGCATCGATTTCTTGAGCCATTGCCAAGACTTCTTTCAGGTGCTCTTTGGGTACAACCACCACACCGTCCACATCACCCACAATCAAATCGCCAGGATGAACCACGATACCGCCCACCCGAACAGGCACTTGTGACGCCACAGTTTTGTATCGACCTAAAGTGGTACCAGGGCTGACATCACGTGCATAGACAGGGAACCCGTAATCCCTTCGGATCTCAACCAAATCACGCACAGATCCATCCAAAACGGCCCCTGCATGGTTGTTGGCAACAGCGCCCGCAGTCATCAAGCCCCCCCAAACTGCAACATCTGGCTGACCACCTTCGATGGAGATCACGATCACGCTGCCTTCAGGCGCTTCATCAATCAAATCAAGCGCATGTTGAGGCGGCAAGAACTCATCGGTAGCAGACTCGAGTACGGTAGCTGCGGGACCGCAAATTCTTTTGTCGTTTATACGTGGCTTGATGGCGCTAGACATATAGCCTTGCTTGCCGCAAATTTTGTCGACAGCATCAGCCACAGAAGCCACAGCGACTGAATTGAATGCATCAATCATTTGTTTCATATATTTCCTTTAAGGTAAAACTACTTTTGATTCAGTCATTTCAATGATCTGAATCACCATTTGTTGAGCCAATTAACCGGTTGGGAGCCGCTTAGAACACGAACTGCCTCCTGAGCTGTTTTGTATTGAAGTTCGCGCATCGACTCTTCGCTGTACCACCCGATGTGATTCGTCAACACCACGTTGTCGAGTGCAAACAGAGGATGTTTGGGGTCGGGCGGTTCTTTTTCAAACACGTCTAAGCCAGCCGCAAGGATTGACTTTTCTTTTAAGGCAGAGGTGAGCGCGTCCATATCGATTAGCCCTCCTCGCGCAGTGTTGACCAATACCGTTGTCGGTTTCATCAGAGCCAAATTTCCCGAATGGATCAAATGATGCGTCGATTGATTCAATGGCGCGTGCAAGGAAATGAGATCAGATTCACGGCATATTTCTTCAATTGAAGCCGACGTAACATGATCAGGCAATTCTGAAAATGGATCATGCACAAGCACTTGCTTAAACCCGAAGACACTTAGTTTCTGATGTGTCATTTGGGCGATCCGACCGTATCCGATCAAGCCCAAAGTTTTTCCATGCCATCGATACATGGGTGATGAGATTCCAGCGGTCCAATTGCCTGATCTGACCATACGATCATGCGTAGTTACGCGCCGCATAGCGGCCAGCGCCAACATCACGGCGTGGGTGCTGACCTCCTCAATGCCGTAATCGGGAACGTTGGCAACGTAAATATTCCGTCGCTTTGCAGACTCGATATCTATATTGTCAACGCCAATCCCATATCTAATGATGGCCTTTGTATGAACAAGAGAATCGATCACGGCAGAGGTGATGGGGCTTTCTCTCACCAGAATGACATCTGCATTCGAGACCGCCGCCTTCACGCGTTGTGCATCACCATGGCACGGCAAAACCTCAAAACTTGCGCCTATCTCTGCGAGTAGCGAAATTTCTTGGTCATAGCTCTCGTAACCATCATCAACAGCAACAACTTTTTTTTTCTCAATCGAATTACTCTTGTTCATATAGGTACGTCAGTTATTTTTTAGCAGCAGCCTTGGATGCAGCCAACAACCGATCTGTCCATTCCTTACTGACGTCTGCCTCAAGGTACTTACGAACAGCAGGCTGAGCCAATTGACGGAATTTGTCGATTTCCGCAGCATTCAACTCCGTGACAGTCATACCTTTTTCTGTCAAGACTTTCTTAGCGGACAAGTCTTGCTCACGAGTCATGTCGTTGTGGATCTTCTTTGCAATTTGCACACCCTCTGTCACTGCTTTTTTCTCTGGCTCTGAGAGTGAGTTAAAGAATCGATCGCTAACCAAGTAGGTGTGCAAGCTGTATACGTGTCCATCCAGAGTGACATGCTTTTGATGCTGGAAAAGGCTTGCAGCCAAGATATTTGTGACGCCGTTCTCTTGACCATCGGCTGTCCCCTGAGCCAGTGCTGCTGGCAGCTCACCCCAATCAATCGCTGTAGGGCTAGCTCCAAGACCTTCGACCATTTTGATAAAGACTGGACTTGGTTGAACACGAATCTTCATCCCCTTCATATCTTCAGGAGATTTGATGGCGCGTTTGCTATTGGTGAAGTGACGAATTCCATTGTCTGCATAAGCCATCAAACGTATGCCCGTTTTCTTTCTCATGTCTTCAGCGAATGATTTGCCAAACTCTCCCTCAAGCACGCGATAAGCATGTGCATGATCATCAAAGATGAACGGCAGTCCGAAGATGTTGATATTTTTGTAAACCCCGGCCATTCCGCCGTCATGCACAACGCCCAATTCGATGGTGCCGAGACGCAAACCTTCCATCACCTGTTGTGCTGGCCCCAGCTGACCAGCTGGATAAAGCTCAACTTTGATGGAACCATTCGTTGCTTTTTCAACATGCTCTTTGAATGCCACAGCGGCTGCATGTTTTGGCTGATCGGTTTTACCCGGTTGGAAATGTGTGTACTTGAGAACTTTTTCAGCATGCGCTGGCAAAGTAGCCATTACACCGATACCCGCGATCAAAGCCGCAATAAATTTCATTCGCTTCATCTTCGTCTCCTTTAAAAACAGGCTTAATTTTTGTAGCCCAACACACCCGGAAGCCATGTGGAAAGCTCCGGAACATACGTCACCAAACCCAAAACAATGAGCAGTGAAATCAACATGGGTTTCATCTCTCGAACCATGGGACCCATTTGCACACCAGAGACCACGGAGGTCACGAAAAGCAGGCCGCCAACAGGAGGCGTGATCATTCCAAGGGTTAAGTTGAAAATCACGACGATCGCAAAATGCAAAGGGTTAATGCCGGCTGCATCCGCCAGAGGGGTCAAGATGGGGACCATGATCATTACGCCTGGCAATGGCTCAATAAAAATACCGACCAGCAGCAGCAAAACGTTGATGGCCAGAAGCAGCATCATGGGACTCAAATCCATTTGTCCAATCAACGAAGCAACTTGCTGCGGGATTTGTCCAACCGTGAGTACCCAGGCAAAAACGGCAGAGGTTGCAACAATGAACAGGATCGATGCCGTCATCAACGCGGTTCTAAAGAAGATGGCTGGCAGCATCTCCCATTTCAAAGTTTTATAAACAAAGGCTCCCACGAGCACCGCATACAAAACAGCCGCGGCTGAGGCTTCAGTTGGCGTAAAAATACCCAAATGAATGCCACCCAAAATGATGACTGGCAACATCAAGGCCGGTATTGCATGGATAAAAAGTACCAATATGGAACCTGTCTCCAGCATCTCGGGCGGTGTTCGGTAATCGCGCTTGACGCTCACCATGTGGTTCACGATAGCCAAGCCCATGGCGATCACAAAACCTGGAATCACCCCCGCTAGGAACAAGCCTGTGACGGTGACACTGTTGTCGGTCAATGCATACACGATCATGATGATCGAGGGCGGAATGATCGGTCCAACAATGGCCGTACTTGCAGTCAATGCAGCAGCATAGGCATCTTTGTAGCCCGCTTGCTTCATCATTCGAATCAACATGGAGCCTGGTCCTGCTGCATCCGCAAGAGCAGAGCCACTGATTCCTGAGAAGAATGTCAAAGTCAATATGTTGGCATGCCCTAGGCCACCTCGCCTAGAACCGACCATTCGTGCCGCGAACCGAAGCAGCACGTCAGTTAAAGCACCGCCCGACATGAGTTCTGCTGCCAGAATGAAAAATGGAATGGCGAGCAGTGGGAAACTATCTAAACCAGTGAATAAGTTTTGAATCACCACGAGTGCAGGCATACCCGGCTTGAGCCATACCGCGACAATTCCAGCTATGAACATGGCGAAGGCAATGGGTACCCCTACTACCATCAAACCCAAAAAAACAAAACCTAGGATTGCTGTCATTTCATTGCCTCACATGGCTTGAGGATCAAAACCGGCCTCTTGCTCCCACTGAGCCGTATCGATCCAATGCTTTGATACAAACATCAAATGAACTAGAGTGAGCAATGAGCCAATAGGCATGGCCAGGTATATCTTTCCGTATGACCAACCAAGAACGGGGGTTTCTTGCTCCCAGGCAAACAAGGCATAGTCAATTCCGAGCCACCCGATCGCGACAAGCGTCATACCGATGATGGCAACAATGACTGTTCTGAAAAATTTGGCTAATGAGGGCGACACAGATTGATGCAATGTGTCGATAGCAATGTGTCCACCCACCCTTAGTGCTGGTCCTGCACCTAAAAAGCACACCCAAATCATCATGTACCGCGACACTTCCTCTACCCAAGGAAAGGAATAGCCAAATGTGTATCGCGATATGACATTTGTTATGACCAGGATTGACATGACCGCCAGCAAACCAATCAGCACCCAGCGGTTCAATGCGATGAATGCACTTTCAAAATTTGATCGACGACCGCCAGAATGTTCCATGGGTTCTTCCTTGTTGACGGGGAAATTTTGCACTGATATCTTAGATACCTTCATAGAGATTTCCCTAATCAAAAGAGTGGAAAATGAATAAATGAGTAAGCAAAAACCCTTGAAACGACCACAGTCATTGACTGAACTCGCAATTGAACGAATCCGCTCGCAAATCATCAGCGGGCAAATTGATTTGGGTGAGCAGTTTTCAGAGGCTCAACTTGCCGCACAAATGCAAGTGAGCAAGACTCCGATCCGAGAGGCATTGGTGCAATTGAAGGTTGAGGGCTTAGTTGAAATACACCCGCAAAGGGGCTCCTTCGTCTTCGAACTCAACGAGGAACAGGTTCGTCACCTGTGCACGTTCCGTTCAATGATTGAAACTGCTGCGCTTCGAGAAGCGATGCTCAGAGAAACGAGCGAGCTAATCGCAGAGTTGAAAGCTTTTGTACTTGAGATGAAAAAAGCAGAAAAAGGAAAAGCATTTCAAGACTTGGCCGCCCTAGACATGTCTTTCCATTACACACTTCTGAAACATTCTCACAATGACTACTTGAAAAGTGCTTACGACCTTGTTTGGTACCAACTTTCAGCACTTCGACATCGATCCCCAATTTCAAACGCAGTGGATAGCCACACACTGCTGATTGAGGCGATCGAAAACGGTAACTCAGCTAGGGCTTGCAAATTGCTAGCAGAGCACATTGGAGAAAATGAGCCCAGATACCTAAAGGCTTGCCATCAAAAGCTTGAAGCCCCGTAAAATCACATTAATTAGTAATACAAACATGTGCGATTTACCTATTAAATCGGCAAACATGAAGGCTAAATTTGGGGGTTATTGGTGAAAAGTTGCATAATGCAACTTTTGGGGTTATTACACGAAATATTACACGGTTATCAAAAATAAATATAAGTCATTGATTTATAAGGGTTTTTGACGAGCCTGGCTTTCTGTTATTCCGTAGGTCCCTGGTTCGAGCCCAGGTTGAGGAGCCAAATCTCTAGGAACACCGTATTTTGTACGGTGTTTTTTTTCGTCTATCGAATTACACGGTTTGCTAAAACCCTGCCCTAGCAAATGCAAGGTTGCTCATTTTGAACAACGACTTTAAACTGCATTCATGCGCGTAGTTTCAACAGA
>JAHEEQ010000099.1 GCA_024640585.1 Micrococcales bacterium | reverse complement strand
CCTTTTCAACAAATGCGACCTTGTCCTCAAGATTGCGTCCAACTCGAGCAATAAGGATGTCACCAGGATATGCAAACGATGAATTTAAGCTGGTCGCTTTTGTTTTAGATAACTGAAAAGACCGAGGTACAAATTGTCCCGTTAGACCAAAGTCCGTTGTGTGAAAAATCGGTAAATCGCATTGCTTTCGTTCGCTCGAGGAAATTGAGCCCCGACCTACTGATGCAGCGATATCACGAAGAACTAGATGTTTAGCTTTTACACGCGAAGTACTTGACACGTGAAACGAATAGTCAAGACGAGTGCCCGCGCGCTCCGCATCAAGAGGCAAAGTACCAGTCAGTGACCCGTCGCCCTCGAGGCGTTGAAGTTCAATTTCCTCAGCAGGTTTTCCATTCTTTGTGAGGACAACAACGTAGGCCTTCGCCTCGGTACCGCAAAAAACCCGCCTAGGGAGCTCAATTACACGTTCCAAATGGTGCGAATTTGCGAGAGTTTTTCTTAATTCAGAGCATTTTTCTCCAGCAATGATTCCATCTGGAAGAATCAATCCAAGCTTCCCACCATCTCGTAGGAACCGCAGATTTTGAGCGATGAACAAAATATCTGCTGGTACGCTACCGATTCGAGGAAAAACTCCGCTAAGTCCTGCTTCTTCAAGAATTTGGCCAAAGTGCTTTCGCCACTTTGGTTTTACGTAGGGGGGATTACACAACGCAGAATGAACTGTCCCAACAGATAGTCCTATTTTTTGAGATAAATGGGGATCCAGTGCGTCTGCAATGTGGTGACTAAACGCAGTATCAGTACTACGTGGCAATTTAAAAGTACCTGCGTTTTTATCGATATCAACTGTTACAAATTGGGCCGCCTTCCAGTGCTTGCTGGCCTCACCAACTAAAGCACCATCTCCAGAACCAAGCTCAATAACCACCCCCGTTGGTGATGCGCCCATGTTAGAAACCAACAACTTAGCGACTCCACCTTGGGTGTAGTAACGTCCAAATGGGTCTGAATTTCGGCGAACTTGGGCGAGTTGCATAGGTCTCATTATCTAGTCATCTTAGTGCAGAACACCAGCAAGGCTTGCTGCACAGTAGCACGGTGAAATCCAATTAGTTCAAACCTAGTCAATTGCAACAACCGTATCAAAAAGTCCATAGTGAGTAAGCCCTTCATGGCTCTCAATCCCCGTGTAACGAAGTGAAGCGTCCTCGTATCGTCGAAAAGCAAAAACTGCTTGATTCATCTGCTCTGTGTTGAACACCTTGAGTCTCACAAGAAGATGGAAATCCTGAACGGTCAATCCAGTTACCGTAAGAAATAAATCTGGCTCAAGCTTTGTGATGACATCCTGAAGGGTGTTCTCACGAAAGTCTGTCAGGTACATGAATGCCGGAATACGTGTCGCGAATTTGATCAGTTTTTCTTGAACCAATTTCCGCTTGGACTTGTATTCTTTTTCTTCTTCGGTCAAAAGCTTCTGCTCTTTAGCTGTCAGCTTCTTACCTTCCTTAGCTTTATTTTTGAGTTCTTTAACCTTGTCACTCTTGTTGATGATGGTTTCAATAACGTTGTCGCCCAAGGTCCGCCAACCTTCTATGCGCTCAACAGCAGCCATCGCCTCAGGGTTGTCAAGGATGCGTCTCAATGTACCGTTGTCAACGTTTACCAGCATCGCACTCTCCCACTTGCGGGCGAGCAGAGTGGCGGATGTACCTGCCATCGCAATATCCAAGATGCCGCCTGCATCGATTTGTGTCATGTTGGCACCGTCATAAGCCAAAACTGGCAGGAAGGACACTAAATCTTTCACCGCATGCTCTGGGTTTGACTCGTTTGGAGAGAGTCCGACTCCATATTCGGAAAGCTGTCGCAATGCCCTTGTCGGCGCAAAGTCGAACACAAAGCACACAGGCTTCAGAATCTCTTCTTCGTTCGGGTTATCGCCGTTTGGATTTTTGATTGACCAAGGCGATTGGACACGAAACGCCGCTTGAAAATAAGTCTCTGGTGATTTCAAATTGCGCAGCATCAGAATTGATGACCACTGCGCCACCGTCACGCCTGTTGTTAGTTTGCCGCAAGACAGCGTAATCGTTTTGCTTTCGAATCCGCTACCAATTGCGTGACGAACCGGAGGCAACGCCTCTAGACCAATACCAGCAGAAGTGCCAGCAGCAACTATCACTTTGTAATCGTGCCAGAAGGTGTTATGCCGTTCCTGAAGCAATTTCGCCATTGCATGACATGCGGCAACATTTGGTAAAAACCAAAAAGAATGCTGAAGGTATGGAAGCAAACGAACATCTGAATACGGGAATGGTGGTCGAGTTCCGGCCTTTAAAAATTCAACGGATTGATTTGTGTTTCCACCACGAATGATGTCCAACCATTTTTGAACATCCCCTTTATGTTTGAACTCTGCCGAAGCTTCAGAACCAGAAGCCTCAAAGAAGGCGTTGAGATCGAACTCATCGAACTCCCCACCGCTAGCTACAGCAAGTAACTCATCCGGCATTTGATAAGTAAGCAAACGCATTTGAGAGAGTGCGGCGTAAGGATTGCGTTTCCCAGGAAATTTGGAAGCAAATTCCTCTTTCGCACGCTGCTCATCGGTATACGTCCAATTGAAGATTTGTTCTTCGATGAATTCCCCGGTCGATAAAGCTTTGAACGGCGTACCTGAAAGATATAAATATGCTCTCGTTGTAATCGGCAAGAACTCTGTTTCACTATCAGAGAGTACGTTCAGATCTTCGTTAACGCTTTCCAATTCACCTGCGTATTCAAGCTTGGTTTCTTTTCTAGCAACTGCGTCATCCTCGCCTTCAAATAACTCTTTGGCTGTATCTCGCCAAGCACCAAAATGGTACTCATCGAAGACAACCAAATCCCAATTTACCGTGTGTAGCCACTCATTACGTGGTTTGACGTTGCCATTGGGATCACGTCCAAGCAAGTCTTGAAAAGAACCAAAGTACACGACAGGTTTGTTATGGTCAACTTGAGTCGGATCGTTACCAGAAGAACGTGACAAATACTGCCAGCCATCGAAGTCCACATGATTTTCTAAATCTGTTTGCCACGCATCTTCGACTGCGGGCTTAAATGTGACCACAAGAACGCGCTTGGCTTTTAACCTTTTTGCTAGTTGATATGTAGTGAAGGTTTTGCCAAACCGCATCTTGGCATTCCATAGAAAACGAGGCACTGCATTAGGGTCTTCATTCCAAATTGAATGAAAGTAATCAAAAGTCTTGTTGACTGCTTCGGCCTGCTCATCACGCATACCAAAAGATTCATGATGCGTACCGCTAAAACGTTGCCCTGTCCTTAATTCAGTAATAACGGTTTTTACATCTTCGACGGAGCATCGCATCCACTCCAATTCCGAGTTTTCAAAACCCTTTTTTACCAATGCCGCACGAACCTCATGGTCGGTAAATATTGATCCATCATCTCGTTCAGCCTGAACATCCAACTCAATGGTGAAATTCTTGATAGCCGCAGTTTTGAGTTGCTCGGATACGCGACGTTTGACGTCACGTGAAGTCTGTCCTACTTTAAGCAACCCCTTGTGCGCAGCATCATCAATCTTGTACGCGTAGATGCGAGGACGAGCATCAGGCCTAGGCGCAAGAATTTCTTCGATGGATTTATTCATCGTCGGATGCTCCATCAAGGTCCATTGGACGAACAACCTTTTCGATGAATTCAATCTCACTTTCTGAGATGCCATACTTGGCATACAAATCAGCGTCAGTCCAGCGCCTTGACCAATCTTGTGTTGGGACGAAGGTATAGACCCGTCGAGTGGTGTCTTGAGATGGCTTGTGCAACAGAATAAGCAAACGCGTCAAACGACACGACATGTATGACAACGCACTTTCTGCCTCATTCTTCGTATCGAATGGTCCTATGCAGAGATATGTTTCTGAGCAGATGCTTCCAGGTTCACCAATGAATGGAGTGCTAATGATCCTGTGCGGATATGTATCTCGGTTACCCGTACCCGGGGCAGCTCTGCCGACATAGATTTTCCATTTATCAATCAAATGCGTAGCTGTTGTTATCTCACTTTCCGCAATGTAAGCGGTCCCTCCGTTTTGATAAACGACAAGATCTCCATCTTTTTTCTTTGCATTTCCTCGGAAAAATGTTCTCAATCCAAAGGGGCGCAAAGAACTAACCAACTGATCAAAACGATTGCCATCTTTCAGAATTAATGACTTCGACTTTGGATTCTCTAGCGCCATGACTTTTTTGAGAATCGACAACCCTTCATTGAATCGAATAAAAATCTCAGCGCCTTCTTCAAGTAGGGGGCGCACAGCCGTCGAAACGGGCCAATCTTTAAAATGCGTTGTAACCTGGCAAGGACCGGGATGATCTTTATTCCAAAGAAAGTAACAAACCCCTCCCTTTAGCCCCACGCCTGGAAAAACGTCCGAAGCACTCAAGTAGTCATTAATGGATCGCAAACGTGTATCACCAAGCATTGACTCTCTGAACTCATCCAAGCCTTTTCCACCAGAAAACCATCTTGCTGGAATGATCATTGATAAATATCGCGGTTCAAGTGCTTTTGCTTGCTCGACAAACAACTGATAAATTGGTGCAGCGCTAGTCCCATAACCCCCATCAGTTAATTGATAAGGTGGATTGCCAATAATGACGTCGAACTGCATATCTCCTCCAAACAACTCGACCATTCGAGTTTTTATTTCATCTGTATGAATAAACGCATAAGCGTGGGTTTCTAGGTCATCACCACGATCAAGCGCCGTCTGACTCGCTCCACAGAACGTGCACTTACCATTCACCCATGTGTGCTCGGTGCGCTCGAACCAGATGTTGCCATCATCATCGGGAAACGTTTTAGCTATGGAATGCTTTCCGTGCGCATACTTAGAACAGTACAAACTGCGTCGCGCCAAAAGGCTTGTCAATTGAGTGATGCCAATGCCAAAAATTTGATTCGTCAGAATGTGATCTACACGTTTTTGTAAATTTGGAATTTCATGCTCGAGCCCTTTAGTTAATCGGCTAGTAATTTCACGCAGGAAAACACCAGATTTAGTAAATGGATCGAGGAACTTTGCATCTTTGTTCTCCCAAATATTTGCACCACCGTGGTCTGCTGCCCATTCTTTTGCTACTGCGTCTAACATTCGATTAGCTAGCTCAGGCGGCGTAAATACCTCATCGTTAGACAGGTTAGCGATGCATGTCAAAACATCTGGGTTTCGACCTTTTAAAGTGAAACTAGCTTGACTGCTCATGAGGCCTCCATTGAGCCATGTTCAAAAGCAGCCGCCAGTTCGCGCACCGTCATAGGCGGATAGGTTTTTATTGGGGTAAAGATTTCGTGTTTACCAAGATGCGCAAATAGCGATCCTTCCGCATTAAATGCAGACGATCCAGTAAGCACATCAAGTCGAAAGTCTCTTCGCTGAAATTTACCTTTACCGAGATAGCCCCATTCTGCAAATGAAATGTGCTCACCATCTTTTGTACGCATCGTCAACGCATCGCCGTGGACTAGGTTTTGCGATAGAACATGAGATGCAGCGTGATAAAGATCGTCTGTTTCCTCAAGGTTGAGATACTCAGCAAATATTTCGAGTACGTTTGCACGACACTCAGTGATGTTGTCCGCCAAAAGTTCAATGCCATATATGCACATCAGCGCTAGCAATGCGTACTGCTGTCTATCAAATTCTGACTTGCCGTATTTAATTTCTACAGCAGCAAGCTTACGACGCATGATTTGCCTGATGAAATTACCACTTCCACAAGCTGGCTCCAAGAAACGGGAATCAATTCGTTCCGATTCATCTTTGACCAGATCGAGCATTGCATCGACCATCCATGGAGGCGTAAAGACCTCTCCGTGATCGACAACGCGTTGTTTTGATTTCACTAAAGTCACAACAAAACCTCACTCAGGCGCCACAAGCTTGACGCTCGGGAAATAGCTCTTAAATCGATGAGTATCGCGGGTTAAAACGGGCAGTCCGCTGACAGCGGCGTGTGCGCCAATAAAAAAGTCTCCAAGCACGTTACTTTTAACGCCACCATTGCGGCGGTACTGCACGAAGGCCTTGCCAGCCAGAAAAAGGGCAGGCTTAGGGATTTCTAGCATGCGAAGCTCCATGCTCTCGATAACAGCATCCATGGCTTCCACCGTGGAAAAAGTCAGCGATAGCTCAGAGTAAATGATCGGATTGATCACCAGTCGGTGAACCTTTGATTGGGCCTGCAACTGGGCAATTGACCAATCGGCCCATTCTGGGTCGTTCTCTAGAACATCAACCAATACATTTGTATCAACCAGCATCAGGCCTCGCCCCGCAGGAGTGCCATCAAGTCCTTTGTACGCCACTTGACATCTGCCCTGCCACGCGCAGCCTCAAAACGATCCGCCTTCCGTATTGTGGAAATGTCTGTCCGATGCAACACCACATCGCCATCGCGGTTGACCGCAAAGTCCAGCTGCGCACCAGGCTTGAGGCCAAGCGATTCACGGATCTGCTTAGGGATCGTGACTTGCCCCTTAATGGTCATCGTTGTTGACATCTTGGCTCCTTTTCTTACGAT
>JAHEEQ010000094.1 GCA_024640585.1 Micrococcales bacterium | reverse complement strand
GCATTCGAGGCTCCACTTGCAATTGGTTCAGACACTGGTGGTTCTATTCGTCAGCCCGCTGCTGTGACTGGCACAGTTGGTGTCAAGCCAACCTATGGTGCAGTTTCTCGATACGGCGTTGTTGCTCTCGCTTCATCGCTAGATCAGGTAGGGCCTTGTGCTCGCACGGTTTTAGATACTGCGCTTTTGCATAAAGCAATTGCTGGGCATGATCCGCACGATTCCACTTCAATTAATCAACCAGTTCCAGACGTCGTCGCAGCCGCACTCAAGGGTGATGTAAAAGGCGTGAAAATCGGTTTGGTTAAACAACTTGGTGGTGAGGGTTATCAAGCAGGTGTGCAACAAAGATTCAATGAAGCCGTTGAGATTCTGACATCACTCGGCGCTGAAGTTCATGAAGTTTCATGCCCTTCATTCGAATATGCATTGGGTGCTTATTACTTAATTCTGCCATCAGAATGTTCATCGAACTTAGCGAAATTCGATGGCATGAGGTATGGACTTCGTGTTGGCGATAATGCGGAAAATGCGGTTGAGCAAGTAATGTCTTTGACTCGTGAAGCTGGATTTGGTCCAGAAGTAAAACGCCGCATCATGCTTGGAACATATGCTCTATCAAGCGGCTATTACGATGCGTATTACGGATCGGCACAAAAAGTACGCACATTGATTTCGCGAGACTTTGCTGCAGCATTTGAAAAGGTTGATGTATTAATTTCACCAACCGCACCAACAACGGCATTCAAGATTGGTGACAAAGTTGACGATCCGCTTGCAATGTATTTAAACGATGTTGCAACCATCCCAGTAAACCTTGCAGGAAATGCGGCAATGTCTTTGCCAATTGGTTTAGCTCCAGAAGATGGTTTACCAGTCGGTTTGCAGATTATGGCTCCTGTAATGGGCGACGATCGACTCTACAATGTTGGCGCAGCTCTTGAAGGTGCGTTAAAAGAAAAATGGGGACATCTTTTGATTGACGAGGTTCAAGCGCTATGAGTTCAAAAGTTGAAGATGTAGTTGAATTTGAAGAAGCAATTGCAAACTTTGATCCCGTAATGGGTTTGGAAGTTCACGTTGAACTAAATACAAATTCAAAAATGTTTTGTGGATGTCCGACAGATTTTGGTGGAGATCCAAATACCCATGTTTGTCCAGTATGTCTTGGCTTGCCCGGTGCTCTACCAGTAGTAAATGCAAAGGCAGTCGAATCAGCAATTCGCATTGGCCTTGCTCTAAATTGTGAAATTGCAGAGTGGTGCCGTTTTGCGCGCAAAAACTATTTCTATCCGGATATGCCGAAAAACTTTCAGACATCTCAATATGACGAACCAATTTGTTTCAATGGTTTTCTTGATGTTGACGTAGAAACTGACGAAGGATTGAAGAAATTCCGTATAGAAATTGAGCGAGCTCACATGGAGGAAGACACCGGAAAAGCCACGCATCAAGGTGGGTCTACCGGACGAATTCATGGAGCCGATTACTCGCTTCTTGATTACAACCGAGCTGGTATTCCGCTTATTGAAATTGTGACAAAGCCAATAGTTGGCGCTGGGAAATATGCGCCAGAAGTTGCCCGAGCATATGTGAGTGCACTGCGCGATTTATTGCGTGCACTTGGAGTAAGTGATGTCCGAATGGAACAAGGCTCATTACGTTGCGATGCAAATGTTTCATTACGAAAAAGCGCTAGTGACAAATTTGGTACTCGCACTGAAACCAAGAATGTGAATTCACTGCGATCTATTGAACGTGCAGTTCGCTATGAAATTACACGTCAGGCTGCGGCAATAAATGCAGGCAAGTCAATAATTCAAGAAACGCGTCACTGGCATGAAGACACGGGCGTTACCACCTCAGGTCGCGTCAAGGAAGAAGCAGAGGATTACCGCTATTTCCCTGAACCAGATTTAGTTCCGATTGCGCCGAGTCGCGAATGGGTTGAAGACCTTCGCAAAACTCTGCCGGAAAATCCGAATGAACGAAAATCGCGTTTGCAAGCTGAGTGGGGTATTACTGATCACGATATGGCTTCAGTTATTAATGCAGGTGCTTTGGATTTAGTTGTTGAGACTATTGACGCTGGAGTTGATCAAACTGCAGCGCGAAAGTGGTGGTTAGGAGAATTGGCAAGATTAAGCAATGAGAAAGTTGTTGATCTAGCAGATCTTTCTATAAAACCTAAACAACTTGCAGAAGTGGAATATCTAATTTCTTCCGGAAAATTGAACGACAAACTAGCTCGAGTAGTAATAGAAGCGGTTGTTAACAATGAAGGTTCTATCGAAGAAATTATTTCAAAACGTGGTTTAGCCGTAGTGTCTGACGATAATGCACTATTGGCAGCGATAGATGATGCTCTCGCTGCATCACCAGACATCGCAAACAAAATCAAAGAAGGAAAAATTCAAGCTGCAGGCGCAATTGTTGGAGCTGTTATGAAAACCACAAAAGGACAAGCTGACGCCGCGAAAGTGCGAGAATTACTTTTCGAAAAACTTGGCGTTAAAGACGAAACCGTTTAAGCACTATCAGTAACTGGATGGGTTGGATCTTTATGATTCAACCCATCTGGCGTAAACCACAAAACCGAGCCATCCGGCATTAATTGGTATGACCAATCCAAATGCGTTTTCAAATTATGGTGACGTCGACAAAGCGCGACCAAGTTTTTTTCGGAAGTCGCTCCACCATCTTCCCACGCAATTGTGTGGTCAAGATCTGTTTTTTCAGCAGACCTAGTACACCCAGGCGCACGACACATGACATCTCTAGCGCGAACTTTGTCATTCAATGCTGCAGGCGGCCGATAGGTGGAACGGCCAAAGTCAATCAAATCGCCACTCATTTTTTCGACGACCAATCGACGTAACCTGCTCGACTCAGCCAGTTCTCGTACTTTGCTAACTGCAACAAGTTCACCGCTCGATCGCAAGACACCCGGCTCTTCGTTCAAAGACAAAAGTGTTTCGAGCCCAACTACAACTTGTACTTCAGTTTCAACTGAACCGCGATCCACACCACCGCAAACTAATGCAACAAACGCATCCGCAAGTTTTTGGTATTCAGTGTTTTCGCCACCCAAATCATCAGCTGCACTTTGCACAGCGGCCCAAACTCTTTCCGCATCCACACTTGGAAGATATGCACTCAACCAGGCCATACCTTCGTTTACATGCGTCAATTTCACAGTTCTATTTCTGCAAGCTCTTTCGAATGCTTCTTCAAACGCCTCTGGAGCAAGAGATGCGACTGCTCGACGAACTGTGCGTCGAAATTCAACACCATTCTGTTCACACATCCGCGCCGAAACTCGCGAAACAAAATTCTCCGCTAGTTCGCCACCAACATCAGGATCATTTAAATCCAATCGCGATTTTGCAAAAGCATCAGCCAACCCATCGCAAGCCAGAAATGCTTGATAACTTGAAATCTCACCGTCACTTAACGCCTCTAAGACTGATGGCATCCGACCAACCAAACTTCGCGACATCGAAACTTGCCTCCGCGTCCAATCAGTGCTCCATCGCATAGCGAAAGCTATTTCATCCAAACCAACATCGCGTATTACAGAATTTGAACCAACAGCTGTCACATCTCGCGGAATCAAGCCCGCAATTGCAACATGCGCTTTGTGCCTCAACGCTTCAATATGTCGCGAGTACTTTTCAATTTCAAGTAATAACTCAACAGCATCGTCACCATCGAGTGAACCCATCGAAGCAACCCGCACATCAATATCTTCAAAAAATTGCACCCCCGCAAACTAAAACCCCAACTAATCCCCGCCAAAAAATCTCAATTTCTGTGTACATCTCTCACCAAAATCAAAAAGTGCATAACCGGCCCTCACCAAAGCCCCGCAATACAATTCACCAATGACCGATATGAAGCCACGCAGTAAAGAAGTAACCGACGGACTCGAAAGATCCGCAGCCCGAGGCATGCTCCGCGCAGTCGGCATGGGTGACGACGACTGGGTGAAACCACAAATCGGCATCGCATCCTCTTGGAACGAGATCACACCATGCAACCTCTCGCTTGCACGGCTTGCCGAATCTGCAAAAGAGGGCGTCCACAAAGCTGGCGGTTTCCCACTTCAATTCGGCACTATTTCTGTTTCTGACGGAATTTCAATGGGTCACGAAGGCATGCACTTTTCACTTGTTAGTCGCGAAATAATCGCCGACTCTGTCGAAGCTGTGATGCAAGCCGAGCGTCTAGATGGCATGGTCAACTTTGCAGGCTGTGACAAATCCCTACCAGGAATGTTGATGGCAGCGGCTCGTATCGATGTCGCATCCGTTTTTGTATATGCAGGTTCAATCTTGCCTGGCAACGTAACTCTTAGCGATGGTTCAAATCGCGACGTAACCATAATCGACGCATTCGAAGCAGTTGGCGCATGCGCGCGCGGATTGATGTCGCGCGAAGACGTTGATGCAATCGAACGCGCAATCTGCCCGGGCGAAGGTGCCTGTGGTGGCATGTACACCGCAAACACAATGGCATCCGCAGCTGAAGCAATGGGTATGTCGCTTCCAGGTTCCGCAGCTCCACCAGCAGTAGATCGACGTCGTGATGGTTTCTCAGTCGCATCTGGCGAAGCAGTTGTTAATTTGATCAAGCAAGGCATAACAACCCGCGACATCATCACAAAGCAGTCTCTCGAAAACGCAATTGCAATTGTCATGGCATTCGGCGGATCAACAAATGCAGTCCTACACCTTCTAGCAATTGCCCACGAAGCAAAAGTTGATTTGACCATGGACGATTTCCATCGCATCGGTTCAAAAGTCCCATTACTTGCAGATGTAAAACCATTTGGTCGGTACGTGATGAGCGACGTCGACAAAGTTGGTGGTGTGCCAGTAGTTATGAAGGCACTTCTAGATGCAAAACTTCTAAATGGTGATTGCTTAACTGTGACAGGTAAAACTCTCGCAGAAAATCTTGCAGAAATTGATTCACCAGATCCAGACGGTCAAATTCTGCATGCAATCGACAAAGCGATTGGTGGAACTGGCGGCATCACAATCCTAAAAGGTTCACTCGCAACCGATGGCGCCGTTGTAAAAAATGCTGGCATTCCGGTTGATGTTTTTGAAGGTCCTGCAAAAGTTTTCGAACGTGAACGCGCAGCTATGGATGCGCTTGAAAATGGTGATATCCAAAAAGGTGATGTCGTGATCATTCGCTACGAAGGTCCTAAGGGTGGACCTGGTATGCGCGAAATGTTGATGATCACAGCGGCTATCAAGGGAGCCGGACTTGGCAAAGATGTTTTGCTAATAACTGACGGCCGTTTCTCTGGTGGCACAACTGGACTTTGCGTGGGTCACGTGTCCCCAGAAGCAGTGGACGGCGGAACCATTGCATTTGTCCAAACCGGCGACAAAGTTCGCATCGATATTCCAAATCGCATTCTCGATTTGCTAGTTGACCACGCCACTTTGGCAAGCAGAAAGGCCAATTGGCAGCCGCTACCTCCTCGCTACACGAGTGGAGTCCTGCACAAATACGCCAAATTGGTGGGTTCTGCTGCCAGGGGTGCGGTCTGCGACTGACCTCACACTCAAAATAGTCGATTACCTAAAAATAACTAGTGACAAACTAGCTGGCCTTAAGTACTCTGCCCCCATGAGTTTTTCTCTCGTGGTGGTTATTTAGCGCGCAGCTCACAAAGCTAACGTGTCCACTGCGCGCACCCTCCGAAGCCAAACGGCCGGGGGGTTTTCGTTTGTAAGGCGAGAAAAAACCTCAAGGAATTAAGAACAACGAAAGTAGATGAGATGACAGAGCAAATTACTGGTGCCAGCAGTTTGGTTCGCTCCCTAGAGCATGCTGGGGTGACCGACATGTTCGGAATCCCAGGCGGAGCGATCTTGCCGGCGTACGACCCATTGATGGACAGCAAGCAAGTCCGCCACATTCTCGTGCGCCACGAACAAGGTGCAGGTCACGCTGCTCAGGGTTATGCGCTTGCAAGTGGGCGAGTGGGAGTTTGCATGGCAACTTCCGGTCCAGGTGCAACAAATCTCGTAACACCAATCGCTGATGCATATATGGACTCAGTTCCAATGGTTGCAATCACTGGTCAGGTCGCTTCTGCTTCAATCGGAACCGATGCTTTTCAAGAAGCAGATATTCGCGGCATAACAATGCCAATCACAAAGCACAATTACTTGGTTACTGATCCAAATGAAATTCCGCGCGCAATCGCTGAGGCTTTTCACATTGCATCAACTGGTCGCCCAGGTCCTGTGTTGGTCGATATCGCAAAAGATGCGTTGCAGGCAATGACAACTTTTGAATGGCCAACCAACATAGATTTGCCAGGATATAGACCAGTTACAAAACCACACAACAAACAAGTTCGTGAAGCCTCTAAGTTAATTCTTGAATCGCGTAAACCAGTTTTGTATGTAGGTGGCGGTGTAATCAAAGCCAATGGTTCAAAAGAACTATTCAAACTTGCAGAATTATTGGATATCCCAGTCGTAACAACTTTGATGGCACGCGGCGCATTCCCAGATAGTCACAAGCTTCACATGGGTATGCCTGGTATGCACGGAACCGTTGCGGCAGTTGGAGCACTTCAAAAGAGTGATTTGCTGATCACAC
>JAHEEQ010000091.1:3390-6638 GCA_024640585.1 Micrococcales bacterium | reverse complement strand
AATCTGTGAGTGAATTCAGATCCAGAATGCGATCGATCGTCTCGCGTGGATCTGCAGAAGGATCTACCTCTGAGGCTATCTGCCAAAGGGTTTGTCCTGAATGGACGATTTGAATTTGCGTTATAGCGCCCACTTGCCCAGTGTTGGCTGACGCTTCAGGCGCGAATGCTGCGAAGATCAAACTTAGTATGGCTAGCGCGAGAGCTGTGGTGAAAAGCCCTATAACAACCTGACCGCGTTGGGTCAGAACTGTCCGTGTGCCAATAACCTTTCGGTTGGAAACTGCATATAAATGATTGGAAATCATTGTGTTTTCAGGGGTTTTTGCAGTTGAAGCACTCATTAGTTTCTCCTCAGTCTTGCTTAGCTGTTCGAGGGAAGTTCGAACATCTGTACGAATTAAACCACAGTGGGGCGACATTCGCCACGCCAAATCGCACAAATGTTCGGAAATTTTGTTCGAAGTGGTTTAAGGTTTGGGCATTGCTAGTGAGCCACTCCCCTGCAGTCGCTCACTAGCAATGGGCGCACCATGAACGGTGGGTCTGACACGGCAATAGGAGAAACAAATGGCATCGGTCCACTCACTTCCGGACAATCCAAGCGAAAACCCAGAACTAAGTGCGCGACAAGTAATAGTCCTTCAGACAATCATCGACACTGTTGCAGAGCAAGGGTTTCCGCCAGCAATGCGTGATCTTCTAAACGCATCTGGGCTTTCTTCAGTTTCTTCCATTGCACACCAGCTTTCCGCTCTTGAAAAACTTGGTTACATCAAACGTGGCAGCAATAAAGCACGTGGCATGGAGGTGCTTCGCAATGTTGACGGCACCTTTATCGATACAAATTCTTCAAGCGTAAACGCAAGTCAATCATCGCAGGATTCAGTTTCAATTCCTCTGCTCGGCCAGATTGCGGCAGGTACTGGTCTGATTGCAGAACAAAATGTTGAAAACGTAATGTCGCTTCCACGAGAAATTACTGGCTTTGGCGATTTGTTTATGTTGCAAGTCCGCGGAGATTCGATGATTGACGCTGGAATTTTCGACGGTGATTTTGTTGTCGTTCGTCAACAGCCATCTGCAAACAATGGCGAAATCGTTGCTGCATTAATCAATGATGAAGAAGCAACAGTTAAAACATTCAAAAAACGTGATGGACAAGTTTGGTTGATGCCACATAATCCTGACTTCGAACCAATTGACGGAAATGAAGCTCGCATTATGGGTGTGGTTGTAACAGTTATGCGAAAACTCTAAAAAGATTTTCCTAATCTTGCAATTGCCGAATTCGCAACTTCCGGATCAGTAGTTTTCCAAAATGGTGGGAGCGATTGCACTAAGAAATTAGCGTAGTTGGCACTATTTAGCCGCGAATCAAGAACAGCAACCATTCCGCGATCTTTTTGCGTGCGCAACAATCGACCTGCCCCCTGCGCCAACAAGAGCGCTGCCCTAGGAACTGCAATTGATCTAAATCCACTTCCGCCACTTCGATCAATTCGCTGTTGCCGAGCAGCCACTAGCGGGTCGTCAGGACGTGGGAATGGAATTCGGTCAATGATTACAAGTGAACACGATTCGCCAGGCACATCCACGCCCTGCCATAGCGAAACGGTGCCGAGCAATACGCTTGTGGTGTCATTTGAAAATTGCTTAACAAGGTCGGCAACAACATCGCCCTTTCGCTGAACTAGCAATTTAATTTCTAAACCAGCTTCTGGTAGAGCTTTCTTTAAATGTTCACTTGCCTTTTCAACTGCACGCCAAGAGGAAAAAAGCGCAAGGGTGCGACCACCTGCCGCAATTATTAGCCGAGTGGCTTCTGCAAGTTGTTCGTCGCTCAAACCATCTCTTCCGGGAGGTGGAAGATGCGCAGGGATATAAAGCACGCCTTGACTTGCTGCGTCAAAAGGTGAACCAACATCAAGCGCTTTCCAATCGTGAGTCGATTGCGGCTCTGAATGCTTTGGTGGAATTTGATTGCCATCATCATCGATTTCAATATCGATGAAGTCTTCTGGTTGCTCTTCAACATCCAAACCTTTGATGGGCGGAAGTAGACCTAAATCTTTTGCCATGGCATCGAATTTTCCCCCGAGGGTAAGCGTTGCACTTGTGACAACTACGGGCATATCGCCAAATAGGTTTTCACTCAACAAATGTGAAACCGAAAGTGGCGCTACTTGAAAGTGCCCGGATCTTCCTTCAGATTTGTCTAGCCAAGCAACGTCAGAATCTCTTAATTTAACCAACCGATTTGCAACATCTTGAATTTCACCTAGTGCAACTTTTGCCATGGAACGTGCAGCCAAAACTTCGGGTTCGGCTTCTGGGTCAGCTTTTGATTTTGCCTGTAAGTCTGCAAGTGCATCTTGAGCGCTATCTCTTGCGGCTAACAAATCATTTAAAACCGTTCGAAGACCGATATATCGCTCACCAGCATCTTCACCAAGTTCTGCAACATCTAACACAATTCTTTTTGGGCTTAGGCCGGCAACTTCGTCGAGTAGTAGACGAATTCCATCAGCTGCTTCTTCAAGTTTGATTACTATCGCAGGATCAATCAACCCGCGCACTTTCTTAGTAGCTCGTTCAATCGCATACGAAGACAAATCTTGCGTGGCTTGACCCGTAACTCGGTCTGCCAGTTCATGACCTTCGTCGACAATTACCGCACAGTGATCTGGAAGCAGCGGCACACCTTCGAGTGCATGAATTACCAACATCGCATGGTTTGTGATTACAACATCAGCATGTTCAGCTAGAGCACGTGCATTTTCGGTAAAACATTCATCACCGAATGGACATTTTGATGAACCAATACATTCATTTCCGCTAACGCTAAGAGCTCGCCAAATTTTTAGATCTGGAGCCGGTTCTAGATCTTCGCGATCACCAGTTTCGGTTGTAAAAGCCCAAGACCGAACCCGTTTTGCTTCCTTGCCAAGTTTTGTGGTTGGGGATGCAAACAAAGCAGCTTGGTCATCATCGTCAGAATCAGGAACGGTTGGTGTGTTATTTAGTCTTTGTTTGCAAATATAGTGATGACGACCTTTTGCAACTGCAAAGGTGGGTTTACGTTTCAAGACTTTCTCTAGAGCGTCAGCGATTCGCGGCAAATCCCGTGCAACTAATTGGCGTTGCAATGCGAGGGTTGCAGTGCTAATTACTACTGGCTGTTTCTTCTCCATTGCGAACAAAATTGCTGGTAATAGGTATGCCACAGATTTTCCAGTACCTGTGCCC
>JAHEEQ010000091.1:0-3290 GCA_024640585.1 Micrococcales bacterium | reverse complement strand
AGTGATGACTTTCCTGCATTTGTGTACCCTGCAATAGCAACCTGTGGCACTCCACTCGCATGCCGAGCTGATCTTTGGGTTTTACGAACTTTTGCCATGTCTTTTAGTTCACGCTTTAATTTCGAAATCTGATTATTGATACGTCGACGATCTGTTTCGAGTTTGGTTTCGCCAGGCCCACGAGTTCCAACGCCACCTGTGCCACCGCCAGCTCGACCTCCAGCCTGCCGGCTCAACGCTTCACCCCAACCGCGCAAACGTGGAATCATGTATTGCATTTGAGCAAGGCTCACTTGCGCCTTACCTTCTTTACTTTTTGCATGTTGCGCAAAAATATCCAGAATCAGCCAAGTTCGGTCTACAACTTTTACTTTTACAGTGTCTTCTAGCTTCCTAAGTTGACCTGGCGAAAGTTCTCCATCACAAATAACTGTGTCGGCTTTATGTAGCAATACGACGTCCCGAAGTTCTTTAACCTTTCCAGATCCAATATAGGTGGCAGTATCTGGAGCATCTCGTCGTTGCATTAGTGCATCCACAATTGTGCAACCTGCGGTTTCTGCCAATCGTGCAAGTTCAGCCATAGACCTATCAGCAGCTTCGACCGATCCTTGCGTCCAAACTCCAACTAAAACCACTCGTTCAAGCCGAACTTGTCGATATTCGACCTCTGTGATGTCCTCGAGTTCAGTGCTTAGCCCAACAACACGGCGAAGTGCTCTTCGTTCTTCGAGATCTAGTTCACCAGTAGTGGCGTCTTCTTCTCCACTAATTTTCAAGGTGGAACTCACCATCTGCCACTAAAACTGCCGGACCTATTAAAGCCACTTCACCATCCGCATTTTGAACCACTTGCAAAGTCCCACCTTTTACGTCGACTCTCCATGTTGTATCGCCACTTTGGTTTTCGTTTAGTCTAGCCACAACTGCAGCTGCGCAAACTCCAGTACCGCAGGACAATGTTTCACCAGAACCGCGTTCAAAAACCCGCATACTTATGTGGTTTACGCCAATCTTCTTGATGAATTCAAAGTTAGTACCGTTTGGGAAAGTGTTTTCTGGATTTGCGATTGGGCTAGATTTCAAATCGCCTACATCGTTCAAGTCATTAACAAATGAAATCGCATGTGGATTTGGAATGTGAACACTGGTGGCGATGTATTTGCGGTTTGCAACTGAAACCTCTAATGGTTCGAGACTAATCTCTGGTTTTCCCATTTCAATTCGGTAATCTCCATTTGAAATTTTGGTGACTTTCTTGATTCCGCCCCTAGTCGCTATCAAATTTTCGGTTTCAGTTACACGACCTGTTTCAAACAAAAAATGCACAAAAACCCGAAGTCCATTGCCACACATCTCAGCAATTGAACCGTCACTATTTCTGTAGTCCATGAACCATGTGGTGGTTGGAGCTTCGATGCCGGCAGCTACGGTTTTGACCACCCGCAAAATACCGTCAGCTCCAATTCCAAAATGGCGATCGCAAAGTTGTTGCACTTGAGATGCAGTTAAATCATTCGCGCCAAATTCATCAGGAATAATTATGAAATCGTTGCCGGTTCCATGTCCTTTTGTGAAAGGGATTGCGCGTGTACTCATTGGCTAAATGTAAGCCTTATTCCTGGTTTATCGCTTGTTGATATAGATGGGCTACCTGCGAGCCTGCATGACTCCAATTTTGAATTGGCGGGTTGTTTCTAGAATTTTCTTTGAGTTCAGTTAAAGCAGATTGGTCGATTGTTAAGCTCACAATCCGCTTTCCCACTTCCGAATCTGAATCTTCTAAAAAGCCAGTTTTTCCGTGCTCAACAAATTCACTTACGCCACTTCCAGCACGTGAAATAACCGGAAGTCCAGCAGCTCTGGCTTCACACGCAGCAATTCCAAAACTTTCTAGGACACTAAGTTGTAAAAATAAATCTGCTTTTGCATAAAGCGCGTGTAATTCGACTTTATTCAATCTACCTGTAAGTAGCACAAATTTTTCTAAGTTAAGTTTCTTAATTTGACTTTCGACGTGTTCAAAATCTGGCCCGCTGCCGGCAATCGTGAAATGAGGTGATTGCTCACCGAGCTGCGCAACCACTTTGGATATCAATGCAATTTGTTGGCGAATTCTTTTGCGGCTTGCAAATCTAGTTGCGCTAACTATTTCAATCGGAATAGAAGTTGGATTTGGTTTCGTTTTCCAAAAATCAAGATCTACTCCGTTGTGAACAATTGCAACCTCTCGCTTTAAACTATTTGCAACAATCTGGCTTGAGACCCGGCTAACCGATGAGAACACGGTTTTAACTTTCCATCCTCTGGCGGTTAGTGAATAAAGTCTGCGAGCGAGTTGGCCCCAAATCGAGTGAACTGTTGCAACGCTTGGCATGTCTAGTTCGCAGACCGCCTTCAAGCCATCCCAAGCAAAAGGTGAAGCTGCTCCAAAATGCAAATGGACCACATCCGGCTTAATCAATTCCAGGGCGCTGATTGCAAGTTGTTTTCCGCGAGGATGCCAAAGCAAATTTTTAGGTAGGTTGAAAGGGAACCTTGTGACCCCCAGAAGATCTTGCCCTGCAGTTAATGTCAAAACAAAAACATCATGTCCTTGGGATCTTTGAAATTCGACTAGCCCAGAAACTTGAGTTTCGATGCCGCCCATTCGGGGCAGATAGCAATCTGAGATGTGGACTATTCGCATAAGCCAAACTTAGAGTGGTGTTCGCCCCTTTTATGGATGTGGGCAAAGATACGGGCATGGCAACCGTCGCATTTGTTCACGCTCATCCTGATGACGAGGCTTTATTGACCGCAGGAACTATGCGCGGACTTAAAGAAAAAGGGCATCGGGTTGTTGTGATTATGGCCACTAACGGAGATGCTGGTTTAACCGAAATTCAAAATTACAGCGATCTTGGCAATATTCGAAAACGCGAACTCAAAGAATCAGCTCGAATTCTTGGGGTAAGTGAAACCTACTTCCTCAACTTCGCCGATTCTGGATTAGATGGAAAAATCAAATCGACTAACACCACACTCTGTGAAGCAAATATCGATGAGATTGCAAATTTGATTGCTGCTATCTTGCAAAATGAGCACGCGCAATTAGTAGTGGGCTATGACTCGCGTGGCGGATATGGGCATCCAGACCATATTCAAGTTCACAAAGCCACAATCAAATCAGCGCGCATTGCAAATACACCTGTTGTTGCATATGCGACGGTTGATAGGCAATCGATTGCAAAGTTGCTCGATTACATCCGCCCACTTTTGAATATTGGACCATTTCGTGAATTAGCGAA
>JAHEEQ010000078.1 GCA_024640585.1 Micrococcales bacterium | reverse complement strand
TTTACTACATCATGACATTTATTACCGATTACTTCCCGTCCATCGGTATCGGAACAGTGTGGGCTGTAATTATCGTTTATACCGGTGGAGCACTCGGCATTAATGCATGGCTGATCAAAGGATTCTTTGACACATTGCCAAAGGAACTAGATGAATCCGCGATGATTGACGGCGCAACCCACGCTCAGATCTTCTTCCGAATTATTCTCCCACTTGCACTTCCAGCTTTGGCAGTTGTTTTCATGCTTTCATTCATTGGAACTCTAAACGACTTCGTTCTGGCACGTGTGCTCTTGGGGCCTAAGTCAGATCATCAAACTCTTGCTGTTGGTTTAGCGCAGTTTATGTCTGGTGGCGGTAGTGACTTTGACACCCGCTGGGGAGCATTCTCTGCAGGTGCATTCATTTCATCTGTTCCGGTTGTAATCATCTTCGTTTCGCTTCAAAAATACATTGTGAGTGGATTGACAGCAGGTTCGGTCAAGGGATGAGTTTTAACACCAAGTGGATTCATCATGATGGTTCCGCTTTATATGTGTCGAATCCTGCTCCGCAACCTGGTGAAGATGTTGAAATTCGAATTCGAATTTCTAATGAAGTTCAACCAGAGCAAGTTGTTTTACGCACAGTTCATGACGGTGAACCACGTGTAGTTGAAGCAGCCATTGAGACGAAGAATGCTGTAGAAACTTGGTGGGTTGCAAAACTTCCAGTTTTAAACCGTCGTAGCCATTATCGCTGGGGACTCGCTGGCGGAAATGTTGGTTACGGTTGGTTAAACGCTGAGGGTTGGTTTGACTTTGATGTGAGCGATGCAAGCGACTTTGCTCTTTCAACTGCATCCCTCCCTCCAGAGTGGTCGAAATCAGCGGTGGTTTATCAAGTGTTTCCAGATCGTTTTGCAAAATCTGGAAAAATCACAGAAGCACCAGATTGGGTGGTTCCCCGGGAATGGGATATGCACCCAGAAGGGCGTTCTCCAAACACCGGTAAAGAATGGTTTGGCGGCGATCTCTGGGGCGCAGCTGATCGATTGGGACACCTAGAAGAGCTTGGCGCAAACGTTATTTATTTCACCCCGTTTTTCCCTGGAAAATCTACGCATCGTTATGACGCAAGCACTTTTGATCACATCGATCCATTGCTTGGTGGCGACGAGGCTTTTGAAAATCTTTGCAAAACTGCACACAGCCGAAATATTCGGGTCATGGGCGACATAACTTTGAATCACTCTGGGGCAAAACATGAATGGTTCTTAAAAGCGCTTGAAGGTCATCCAATCTTTAGTGATTTTTATACTTTCAACCCATCTTACAAAGATGGTTACGCAACTTGGCTTGGTGTTAGTTCGCTTCCAAAATTCAATTACAAGTCCGATTCGTTAAAAGAGATTTTGATTTCCGAACACGATTCAATTATTCGTAAATGGTTACGTGAACCATTCAATATGGATGGTTGGCGAGTGGATGTTGCAAATATGAGTGGACGTCAAGGCGAAGTTGATTTCACACACGATGTTGCTCGAATCACTCGCCATGCAATGGAAGACGAAGGCGACGACAAACTTCTCATTGCAGAACATTTTCACGATGCAGGACCAGACCTTGATGGTGATGGTTGGCATGGATCCATGAATTACGCAGCATTCATGAAACCGGTTTGGAATTGGCTAGTAAGTGAAAGTTACGATGGAAAATGGCTTGGTCTTCCAACCAACGTTCCATCTTTCACTGGCGGCAATATGGTCAATAGCATCAAGTCATTTTCTTCCAGAATGCCTTGGCGCTCATACCTTTACAGCTGGTCGCTTCTCGATAGCCATGACACTGCCCGAATTCGTTCTGTAGTTGGCAGAGAACGTCATCATGTCGCTGCCACACTTTTAATGACACTTCCAGGCACTCCCATGATTTTCCAAGGTGATGAAATCGGAGCAGAAGGCCTTTGGGGAGAAGACGCTCGCACAACTTTCCCTTGGGACAATCAAGACAAATGGGACAAAGAGACTTTTGAACACTACAAACAACTGATTTCGCTTCGTAAAGCAAATGAAGCATTGGTTGATGGAGGGCTACGTTGGATTGAAATCTCAGATGATTTCATTGCTTACCTACGAGAAACCCCTGCTGAACGCCTTTTAGTTGCAGTAAGTAGAAACAAAGTAGAAAATATTCATATTGATTTACAAAAATCATCGATTGAAAAGTTTGAGCAGCTCTTAGGTGGTGCAAAACTTTCAACCGATGGCAATGTGTCAATCCCAGAAGCTGGATTCGGAATTTGGAGTGTTAAATGACAAAGCGGTTATTGATTGCATTAATTGCAATGTTAGCTATTGGTGCATCGTTACTTCCATCTAGTGCTGTAGTGATAGGCACATTAGATCAAGTAACAGCTGATTTACGCGCGGAAACTTCCATGCCACGTCCAGTTAATGCAAATGATGCGACTTACTTTGTATTCACTGATAGATACGCAAATGGCAACGAAGACAATGACTATGGCTCAGGTCCAAATCAACAAGGTTTCTTTCCAGACGAAGTAGCTGCCTATCACGGTGGTGACTTCATCGGTTTGGAAGAGAACTTAGATCGAATTTCGCGACTTGGATTTACTGCAATTTGGATTACACCTCCAGTGGTAAACGACCTCAGGGGTTATCACGGGTATTGGGGATTGGATTTCACGACTGTCGATCCACATCTAGGGAGTGAAGCAGATTTCCAAAATTTCGTAGATCGCGCCCACGAACTTGGCATCAAAGTAATCATGGATATTGTTTTGAATCACACTGCAGACGTGATTGCATACGACGATACTCAAAACGGTTTCATCACTCTTGGAGCCCATCCATACAAAGACGCTGCGGGTAACGATTTCACAATTAGTGAAAAGGCTGGTTTTGAAACAACTTGCACATCAATTGGCGAAGAGAATTGTTTTCCGCTACTAGATCCAGTTGTTTCTTTCCCGCGTGAACCGTACATTGCTTCTGATTCGAAGAATGCAAAACGCCATCCTGATTTCTTACAAGACATAACTAGCTATCACAATCGTGGCGATGCAAACTCTTGTGGTTGGGCTAATGGACCTTGTGCGATGATGGGTGATTTCTACGGCCTAGATGATTTGATGACCGAAAATCCAGTGGTTGTAGAAGGTCTATCTGATGTTTACGCCTCTTGGGTGACCCGCTTTGGCATAGACGGTTTCCGAATTGATACTGCAAAGCACGTCAACAAAGAATTCTTTGACAGGTGGGTTCCAGCAATCAACGCTGCAGGCGAAGAAGTTGGAAAGGGCCAACTAACTGTTTTTGGTGAAGCTTGGATGACATCAGCAACAGACCTTTCGTTCATGATGCGTAAGTACCAAATGGAATCACTGTTGGATTTTCCAATGCAGGCAAGCATCACGAAATTTGCTTCTGGATACCGCGCAGGATCTGCCCTCACATATGGATTTAAGTATGACGACTATTTCAATACTGGAAATCAAACAGAAATAGTCCGTAACGCCTATGGGTTGACGACATTTTTAGGTAACCACGATATGGGCCGCGGAACTTCTCAGGTTGATAAGTGGACGAATGAAACTGGTACAAAATTATTGAACCGAGTAAAACTTGCCGATTCGATTTTGTTCTTCATGCGTGGTGCGCCAGTTGTTTACTACGGTGATGAAGTTGGTCTAACAAGTACGGGAACAAATGAATTTGCAAGGCAAGATATGTTCCCGACGGAAATTACTGCTTGGCAAAAGTTGAAAAGAATTGGTGCAAAGGCAATTGGAACCGGATCGTTGTTGACTTTTGCCGAAGAAAACCATCCACTTTCGGTTCACATTCGCGCTTTGCAGGCTTTCCGAGCTGCAAATCCAGGATTCGTAAGCGGTGCGAACATCACAAGGTACGGTGATGCACACGTCGCAGCTTGGTCGCGAATGGATTCAATTAACAACCGTGAGTATTTAGTTGTTGCAAACAACGCAACTGTTGCAAAAACAGTAAAGATTCCTGTCTCTACAAAATCAAGTGCTTTTACTGGAGTATTTGGATCAACTGCGACTTTCAATTCGAATGCAAAATCAGTTCTTCAAGTGACTATTCCTGCACGAAAGGCAATTGTCTTGCGTGCTGTAAATACACTGACTATTCCAACAGCTGCACCTGTTTTGACATTGAAGGCAAAGAGTGATGCCTTGGCCCAAGCGCCAATCTTGGTTGCAGGTACAACCGCTAAAACTCCACTAGTTGTGACCTTCCTTGCAAGAGCAAATGAAGGAGACACCTGGGAAGTAATTGGAACCGACGATAATCCAACATATCGTTTTGTACTTGATCCTTGGGTATGGGATGGCAATACTTCAATGCAGTTTGCTGTGATTGCGCGCACATATGACGGAAAAATTTCTGGCGGTCAAATCATTTCTGTGAATTACAACGACGTTTCTGTTGAATAGGGAGTAGCCTTTCGGCTATGAGCGCCGAAGGTTTTAATCAACTAGTAGTTGGGTTTGATCTCGACATGACATTGGTTGATTCATCTGAAGGCATTGTTGATTCACTTGTGCATGTTTGCCATATTCATGGTGTACAAATCTCTCGACAAGACGCACTAGTCACAATTGGATTGCCACTTGACCAAGTTTTTCCTATGTGGCTACCAGATTATGCATACGAACAGCTATTAGATGAATACCGCGACCACTATGGCGAATTCGGTATTCCAAAAACGAAGCCAATGATTGGCGCAAAGGATGCAATCGAAGCGGTGCACGAGCTAAATGGTCGCGTAGTTGTGGTTAGCGCAAAGAAGGAAGACTTCGCACGACGCGTGATTGAAGTGGCTGGTTTGAGCGTTGAGGCAGTCCACGGCTACTTATTCGCAGAACACAAAGGCGATGCACTTCGACATGAAAATGCACACATCTATGTTGGCGATCATCCGGGCGACGTATTAGCCGCTAGATCTGCAAGTGCTGTTTCGGTTGTGGTACCAACTGGCGCTATAAACGAAGGAATTCTTCGAGAGGCAGAACCTGATGTGGTTCTAGAATCTCTCGAAGAATTCCCAGCGTGGTTGCATAATTATCAATCGCAGGCAATTGCCCACCGCAACTAAACGTCTAGATCATCAGCAGTCGCACGCAAGATTGAAGCAATCTTGGTTGCATGTGAATCTGCAGGGTACCGGCCTTGTTTTAAATCTCCCGCAACTTTGTCGAGTAAGACAATTACGTCTTCCAACTGAATTGCTAAAGTCTCAGCCGCCTTGCGGTTGCCTTTTACAACTGATGGACGTGGATCCAAAATTCGAAGTGACAGTGCCTGAGGGCCTCGCTTGCCGTCAGCAATGCCAAACTCCACGCGTTGACCTGGCTTAAGTGATGCTGTGCCTTCAGGGAGTGCGGAAGCATGTACGAAGACATCGCCACCCTCGTCGTCGGCGATGAATCCGAAACCTTGCTCAACTTTGAACCATTTAACTTTGCCGGTAGGCATGGCGCCCTCCTGGTATTCGCCCCACTGGGGGTGCTGCACTGTGCAGATGTGCAAAGGGTAGCGGGCAAACCTGAATCATTTAAATCTATGCACAGGTAGGCTTTAACTATGAACCCAGATCGCATCTTGAAGGTCGGCGCAGTGCTCACAGCACTTGGCTTGGTTCTCAGTCTTATCGCAATGAGCCCGCTGGTATTTGGCGGCCACCTCGCATCCGCCTGGTGGGCCCTGTCCATGCTGACTGGCGCTGGACTCGTTTGCATAATTATTGGAATTTGGGCGGCTAGCCGGGCAAGAACTCGCGCCGTCCAATCATTTAAAGGAATTTAATGGCAAACGTAATTGATATCGCACGCAAAGCTGTTCTCGAAATTGCTCCAGCTGACGAAATCGGCGAATTGATAAATGAAAAAACTTTGGAAGATTTCAAAGTAATTGAGTTCAATTCAACACATCCAGGATATGTTGGTTGGCATTGGTCTGTAAGTCTTCACAAAGAACTAAACACAGTTAACGAAGTTTGGTTAGAACCAGGCGACGCGGCGTTAGTTGCAAAAGCTTGGGTTCCTTGGTCAGAAAGAATTCAACCGGGAGATTTATCTCCAGGCGATTTGATTGCAACACCAAAAGATGATCCGCGATTAACACCGGGATATGCAAGTGTTGAAGAACTTGATTTAGCAGAACCGTTGACACCATCTGGTTGGTCAGTTGGTCTTGGACGCGAACGGGTGCTTTCACCACTTGGTGTTGATGATGCAGTTGATCGGTGGCGTGAAGGTGAAAATGGTCCACGTGCTGCAATTGCTCGTTATGCAGATTTGCCGTGTTCAAGTTGCGGCTGGCTTGTTACTATCGGTGGAACTCTTGGTCAGGCGTTTGGTGTTTGTGCAAATGCAATTTCACCATCAGACGGACGAATTGTTTCAATGGATCACGGATGTGGTGCACATTCACAAACAGTTGTTGAAACTCAAAGTACACCAGTTGCAGAACTTGTGATTGATGAGCTAGCGGTTGATGAGTACGACTTTAGAACAGGCGATGTTGAACAGAATATTTCAGAAGAAGTTGAAGTGGCTATCTTGGAAAGCGACCCTGAACCTGAAGGCCAAGTTTCCGAGCTCGACGAGTCAGGTGAAGATTCCCAATAACTCCAAGGCCAAAACCTGCGATTGCGGTTTGTGTTAAGCCATCTGGGGAAGTGGGCCAAGCCAGTGAAATC